>CAXGUU010000110.1:0-10144 GCA_964012875.1 uncultured bacterium | reverse complement strand
GCAAGGTCATGCGCATGTGGGAGGCGATCGAGACTTACATGAATCGGGGTCAGCCGTTGATCATCGTGGCGGGCGCTGATTACGGTCAGGGCAGCTCGCGCGACTGGGCGGCAAAGGGCGTGCGCCTGGCGGGTGTCGAAGCTATCGCCGCTGAAGGTTTCGAGCGTATTCATCGTACCAACCTCATTGGCATGGGCGTGCTGCCGCTTGAATTCAAGCCGGGCACCACGCGTGAGACCCTGGGCCTGGATGGAACCGAGACTTACGACGTCGTCGGTGCTCGCAGCCCGCGGGCCGATCTGACACTCTTAATTCATCGCGCCAGCGGGGAGACGGTCGAGGTGCCCGTGACCTGCCGGCTTGATACTGCCGAGGAAGTGCAGGTCTACGAGGCCGGCGGCGTACTGCAGCGATTCGCGCAGGACTTTCTGGCCGAGGCGAATGCCGCATGAGCTATGTTCCGCAAATCAAGGTGCCCGCAACCTATATGCGGGGCGGCACCAGTAAGGGCGTTTTTTTCCGACTGGAAGACTTGCCCGAGAACTGTCGGCAGCCCGGGCAGGCGCGGGATCATTTTCTGCAACGCGTGATTGGCAGCCCCGATCCGTATGCCAAGCAAATCGACGGCATGGGCGGCGCAACGTCGAGTACCAGCAAGACCGTTATTCTATCCAAGAGCGTTAGACCCGATCACGATATCGATTACCTGTTTGGGCAGGTTTCCATCGACAGTGATTTCGTCGACTGGAGTGGTAATTGCGGCAATCTTTCTTCCGCGGTGGGTAGCTTTGCCGTGACCAATGGCCTGATCGATCCCGAACGCATCCCCGAGACCGGCATTTGCACGGTGCGGGTGTGGCAGGCGAATATCGAAAAGACGATTATCGTCCATGTCCCCATCACGAACGGGGGCGTGCAGGAAACGGGTGATTTCGAACTCGATGGTGTGACCTTCCCGGCGGCGGAAGTTCAACTTGAATTCCTTGATCCTGCTGACGATAGTGAAGGTTCGATCTTTCCGACCGGTAACCTCGTCGATGATCTGGAAGTTCCCGGCGTCGGGACTTTCAGAGCGACGATGATCAATGCCGGCATCCCAACGGTCTTTGTCGAAGCCGACGCCATTGGTTACACCGGCACCGAACTACAGGACGCGATTAACGGTGATGCCAGGGCGCTCGAGATATTCGAAACCATCCGCGCCCACGGCGCTATCAGAATGGGTTTGATTCAGGATGTCAGCGAAGCGGTGCAGCGGCAGCACACGCCCAAGGTCGCGTTCGTGGCGAAACCCAGGGATTACGTCTCGTCCAGTGGCAAACAGGTTGGTGCGGGCGATGTCGATCTGCTGGTGCGCGCCTTATCGATGGGTAAATTGCATCACGCCATGATGGGCACCGCGGCCGTAGCCATCGGCACCGCGGCCGCGATTCCGGATACGCTCGTCAACCAGGCTGCGGGCGGCGGCGAACTCAGCGCCGTTCGTTTTGGCCATCCGTCCGGGACGCTGCGCGTCGGCGCCGAGGCGAACCTGGTTGACGGCGAATGGCAGGTTAGAAAAGCCATCATGAGCCGGAGTTCGCGCGTGTTGATGGAAGGCTGGGTGCGGGTGCCCGGCGACGCTTTTTAGGCACCGCTACTTTTTAGACCTCCTCACAGTTTCTCGAGGTAAGCTGCGACGTCGACCACGGCTTGTTCACCGAGCATGGCGGGATAGAGCTTGGGCATCTTGTCGGACGGGTTCTTGATCCACTCGACAATCTTCTCGTTGCCCAGCCTCGCTTTTATACCGATCAAGGCCGGGCCAACACCGCCTTCGCCTTTGCCGCCGTGGCAGCTGGAGCAAACCTTGCCGTAAATCTTCGCACCATTAGCTGCATTTGGCGCACCGGCTTTTTCAGCCGGTTTCGCGGCAACCGGCTTGTTCTTGTTACCTTTCCCGCCGCCGAGCGCATAAACATGGAGGGTGGGCGGGCCGACGTCACCCCAGGTCAGGCGCGAGACGTTGCCGGCAACGAAAGCGACGTACTGCTTCGAATCGCGCATGTAGGTGATAACGCCACCGGCGAGACCGCCGCCGACTTTCGTTTCGTACAAGGCCTTGCCGGTTTTGCTGTCCAGCGCCCAGAAGTTTCCGGCCATGTCGCCGGTAAACGCGATGCCGCCGGAGGTGGGCGTGATGCCAGCGACGTGCGGGCCTTCGGTTTTGCGACTCCAGTTGACCTTGCCGTCGTCGGCGCTCATGGCGTAAATCCAGCCTGCGCCCTTGCCGATGAACTCGAAGGTACCGCCAAAAGCAAAATCACCCGGCTTGTATTTAAAGTCGGTTGCGGATTTGAGCGTCGCGCACCAGTCGACCGCGCCCACCATGAGCTGATGATTGGGGCGATCGAGTGCCGGTCCGTTCCATTCAACACCGCCAATGGGGCCAGGGCAGACGTCTATGCCTTCCGGTGTCGGTGCAACGCCGGCGTTTTGGATGCGCGTCACGGGGGTGCGGAAAACCCGTTTTTTGGTTTCCCGGTTTACGCCGTAGACGTAGCCGTCCTTACTGCCGAACGCCACCATGCGGTCGCCGTCTTCGTTGTAGTACAGGACCGGTGCCGCGCCCAGGTCGAGATCCTGACCGTCGTTCGAAACGACCTGGTAATACCACTTAAGGGCGCCGGTGTTGGCGTCGAGCACTACCATGGAATTCGTAAACAGATTTTCGCCAGGGCGTTTCTCGGGCAGGAGATCAGGGGCGGGGTTGCCGACCGGAACAAAGACCTCACCGCTGCTGACGTCGATGGTGAACGTGGTCCATGTCCCGCCGCCGCCGGTACGCGCACTGTCCGCATCTTTCCACGATTCCGCCCCCGGTTCGTCGCCCCGCGGGATGGTGTAAAACCGCCACACCTCGCGGCCGGTTACCGCGTCGTAGGCCATCATGCGGCCACGAATACCCCAGTCTCCACCGGCAGCGCCCATCAATACCAAGCCCTGGTAAACCTGCGGCGCGGCACTGAAAAATTCGCCGACCGCCGGTTCGCCGACCCGGTGTTGCCACAGCACTTCGCCGGTTTTGGCATCCAGTGCCAGCAGTTGGCTGTCGACCGTGCCACGGAAGACGCGACCATTGGCGTAAGCGACACCGCGATTGGTCCGGATGACAGCGGCGTTCATACGTTCTTCAACGTGGTGGTGACGCCAGATCTGTTTGCAGGTTTTTGAATCAACCGCGAGCGTGTCGGTCGGCGTTGTGAAATACAGCACGCCGTGAACGTGCAAAATGCTCGTATGGAACGACGCGATGTCGTCCACCTTCAGGCTGCAGACTTCGCCCAGTTGTGTCGCGTTTTCGCTGTTGATCTGGTTCAACGGGATATATCGTTCGCCGTTGACATTGTAATTGTAGTTCAGCCAGTTGGTGTTCTCGGGCAGTGCCATTTCATCGCTTGCCATGGCCGTAGCCGTGAATAACAGTGATCCGATCAGCATCGGTCGTAACATTGTTGTATCTCCAGGTAGGCAGAGTCAGGCGGGGTCAGACCACATTTTCGCGATGCAATGAACCGCAATCCAATGCATAACGACAACGTGGTCTGACCCCATTTATTCATTTATTGCTCAATCGCGCCAGCCGACGATGCACTTCGCTTCTCGAATGGTTTTTATCAACGGGAAGTCCTCGCAGCCGACGTGCAAATCCAGCCGTTCGCGAAAACGGCGAAATTTTTTGAGTTGCGTGGCAACACTCGACTGGACAGTGTCTATTTCCATCCATTCATAGACCACGACGAAAAGAACCAGGCGCTTTGAGCCGGGCTCACCCAATGTTACAACCTCGACCAGGTGAGCTTCCTTCACGGCGTCCATCCCGGCCAGCATTGCAGACAGCCGGCGGCGGCGTTTCGCCGATGTTGGCGGCGACGGCGGGCTGATGATGATCGAGGTCGAGAGGCCGTTTTCTGGGTCGTGAGTGAGACTGTGTTTATGCATGGGTTGCCGGTTCTTGTTCAGTCTGGTTTGAGCGTCGTTGCCGGGTACAACCGAATATCGCACAAAATCGAGCCCTGCTGTACTCAATCGCACCATGGGCCTCAGTCATGGGCAGCAGGATTTATTGGGTATCACTGCCTGTCAGATCGAAGTGTTGCCTGCACGCTTCGTCTGAAGGAGATTATGATGAACACCGCTCTCCGTCCTGAGGCCGTCACCCGTGGCAAACCCACCTGTTTTCGATATTGACCCCGACGCTTTCTGGCGAGATCCCTATCCGGCTTTGCAGGAGATGCGTGCCACGACACCCATTGTCCATGTACCCCAGCTACAGGCGACGTTACTGACGCGCCGGGACGACATCTTTGAGTGTGAAAAAAACACGGCCATCTTTTCTTCCTTTCAACCACAGGGCCTGATGACTACACTGATGGGCGAAAACATGATGCGTAAAGACGGCCATGCGCATACTTCAGAGCGCAACCAGGCTTTTCCTTCCCTGTCGCCAAGAAACGTGAAAGCGCACTGGCGAGAAAAATTCATCGCTTATACGGGCGCGATTCTGGATGACATTGCAGAACGGCGGGAGATTGACCTAGTGGGCGACTACGCCATGCCGGTTTCGGCCAATGCGCTGCGCGAAATCACTGGGCTCATCAGTATGACGCCAGCGGAAATGGACGGTGCCTCGCAAGGCATGATCGATGGTTGTTCGAACTACGCCGGCGACGCTGCAGTCTACGCGCGGTGCCATGCCGCCACGGCGGCCATCGATGCCGCTATCGATCAACGCCTGCCTGAAGTCACCGCGGCACCGGACTTCAGTTTACTCAGCGTACTGACCCAGGCCGGTCAGAACATGGACTCCGTGCGCGCTAACATCAAACTCACGATCAGCGGCGGCCAGAACGAACCACGCGATGCAATCGCGGGCCTGGGCTGGGCGGCCATGACCCACCCGGAACAATTCCGGAAAATCACGGCCGGGGAGGTCACGTGGCACCAGGCCTTTGAGGAGTACGCGCGCTGGATTTCGCCCATTGGGATGTCACCGCGTCGAATTGCTCAGTCCTTCAGTTATCACGACATCGATTTTGAGCCCGAGACTCGCGTGTTTCTGATGTTCGGTTCGGCCAATCGCGACGACTCGGTTTTCGACCAGCCCGAGGCTTTTGAGATTACGCGCGATACCAGTAAGGCTATTGCCTTCGGCGCCGGCCCGCATTTTTGTGCCGGTGCCGCGGCGTCACGATGCCTGATTGGTGAAGTCGCAATGCCGATGCTGTTTCGGCGCTTTCCCGACATGCATTTAACCGGGCCCGTGGAATTTGGTGGCTGGGCCTTTCGTGGGCCGCTGTCCGTACCGGTGGCCCTGAAAACGTAGTCGCAACAAAGACAAATAGTAGAGGTATATCGTGGAATCACTTACAACCAAGCCTGATCTCGCTGACAGCGTCGCCCTTGTCATTGGCGGGGGACCCGGAATCAGTTCGAGTTGCGCGCGCCTGTTCAGTAAAAACGGGATGAAAGTGGCCGTCGCCGCGCGCAACCCGGACAAAGAACCGATGAAGATACTGCAGACCGAACTTGGCACCAGCTGCTATGCCTGCGATGCCTCGGAACCGGATGATGTCGCGCGTTTGTTCAAGTCAGTCGTTAGCGACCTCGGCACGCCACGATTGGTAGTCCACAATATTGATGGTCGGACACTCGACATCATCCGCAAGGATTTGGTCGAGGCCGACGCTGAGGCCGTGCGCTCAGTGTTGGTGAATTCACCCTTCAGCGCATTTCTCGTCGCCCAACAGGCGGTTCAGGCGATGCTGGCGACGCCGGCGGGCGGCGACTCCCCTAACGGTACCATTGTGTTTTCCAATGCCAGCGCCGCGATCAAGGGCTATGCCCGTAGTGCCGCTTTTGCCATGGCCTGTCATGCCAAGGCGGGTTTGACGCAGAGCATGGCGCGCGAACTGATGCCGCGGGGTATTCACGTGGCGCACGTGCCGATTGACGGCGCGATCGGCTGGGAGCAGCCGGACGGCTCGCGCTGGCACCGACTGGCCGGAACGACTGAAAACGACAATATGCTCCACCCTGACTACATCGCCCAGACCTACCTGCAGATTCACTGCCAGCACCGCTCGACCTGGACGCATGAGGTCGTTCTGCGTCCGTGGCAGGAGGACTGGTAATCGTCTCGTCAGATATTAGTTGCGTAAAATGTGCAACTAATTGTAATTCATTGCACATTGTGTGTATTTAATTAGTAGATAGTCATGCGTCAAACCTATATCAGTGAGCCCGGGGAACGACCGGAACCAATCAACGTGGTGAGTGAAGCGATCAATATTCTTATCGGTGGCGACCAGGACAAACCGTTCGAAGTGCAGCTTCAGAGCGACGTACGAGACGCTGGCCCAGCTGATCATTCGCATCCCCAGGGCGAAGCTTTTTACGTGCTGGACGGTGAGGTCGAAGTCACCCTCGAGGGACAGGCGCGGGTGCTTGCAACGGGCGGTTTCGTGCAGATCCCGGCCAACACCATTCATGCCTACAAGAAACTGAGCGAACGGGCGACCAATTTTGGGCGTCCCCTCTGATTGTCGCGGCGGGCGCCTGTTTGCCGCCATGGACTAACACGTAAAGCAGCTGCCCCGGGATTTGGACAAGTTACTGGCGGTCGGCGAAGCGCACGGGGTCAACGGGGCTTTTGAGCATTGAGCAAACGCGCTTACGACAATTCCGTTCGTGAACAGCAGCGCCGGCAAAGGCGTATTGAAGTTGTAAAGGCCATGGCACAGGCGATGTCGGCGGGCGGTGACGATATACCGCTCGCCGAGGTCGCACGGCAGGCGGGTGTTTCGAAGCGCACCATCTATCACTACTTCCCCGGTCGCGCCGCGCGCATTGAAGCGGTCGATCAATGGCTGGAAGCCCAGGTCGATGTTGACGAGATTCTGCCGCGGGATTTCGGTGATATCGGCGACTACATTTAGCGGCTCGTGCACTACGTGCTGGCGAACGAGGTGTGGGTCAAAGCACAGATGGCGCCGGGGCTGTCCAGGGAGGTTCGAACCTTGCGAAAACGCCGCCATCGCAAGGACCTGGTGGCTGCTCTGGCCGAAAAAATTGACGACGATGCCGTGGTCGATGGGCTCAGTGCCCTGATTCTGAGCGCAGTACGCGCCGAGGCTGTCTTTGATATGGCCGAAATCTACCGATTGTCGGAACGGCGCATCAAGTTGAGTTTTCGGACCATGGTCGAAGCCCTTATAGATGAGCATATGTAGAATGGTGGCGTGTTTTGCTGGCGGTTACCGAACGATGCATAAGAAACTGTTTGCTGTGGTAGCGCTATTCCTGCTGACGGGGTTCGGCCCGTTTTTTATTTTCCCCGGCGGCGAATTGGCCGGGAAAGCTGAACCAGCACCCGGTGACTGGTCGTTTACCGACGCTATCAAAACCATTCAGTTTGAAACCAATCCCGCAGATCCTTATTCAGTCAACCTGTGGGTGATTAACATGAACGGCGCGCTTTACGTTCACGCCGGCGCCAATCGTGCAACCTGGGTTGAACATCTCGAAGTGGAACCACGATGCCGGATGCGGATTAACCAGACCATCTACGCATTTACCGCGAGTCGCGTGACTGAAGCGAGTGTGTTCGGACAGTTCAGCGACGCTTATGAGAAGAAATACGATCGCCGGCCGCGCAACGAAAACGTGAACGAAGCCTACCTTTATCGGTTGTCTCCACAGTAAGGCTGGGCCCGCGAGGGCCGTAACACCAAACCAAATTGAGTAGATTGAAGGGCAAACAAATGACTGATTTTCGCGCAGCAGCAGATGCGGTACTGAACGACGCGGTGAGCCATGCGGGCGGTGTGCCGGGCGTCGTTGCGATGGTGACCAATCGCGATGGTGAGGTGTACACCGGTTCAGGCGGGCAACGTGTGCTCGGTGGTGAAGCAGCGATGTCGCCCGATTCAGTGATGTTGCTGGCGTCATGCACCAAGGCGGTAACCGGTGTCGCGGTGATGCAACTCGTTGAAGAAGGCGCCATCAGTCTGAACGACGCGGCGAAAGACTACGTGCCCGAAATTGCCGATATCCAGGTTCTGGAAGGATTATCAGACAGCGGTGAAGCGAAATTACGCCCACCAAAATCTGACGTCACGGTAGAACAGTTGCTGTTGCACACCGCGGGATTCGGTTACGAATTTTTGAATGCCGACCTGCTTAAGTACCGTGTCGCGAACGAGTGCGCGCCGACCCTGGGCGGGACGTTCGAAGCCTTGCAGGACGTTTTGCTGTTTGATCCCGGCACCCGGTGGGAGTACGGCACCAATATTGACTGGGCCGGTAAAGTGGCCGAAGCCGCGCGTGGCAAGCGCCTTGGCGAGATTTTTGCCGAACATATTTTTGCTCCGTTGGATATCAAGGACATCGCTTTTTCGATGGCCGACAACATGAAAGAACGACTTGCAACCGTGCACCAACGCAACCCCGATGGTCAGCTTGTACCCAATCCTGATCTGGTATTGCCGCAGGATGCGCAAATGGACATGGGCGGGCACGCCCTATATGGCACGGTGCCCGAGTACATCAAATTCATCCGCATGCTGTTGAACGATGGTGATGGCCCGAACGGTCGCGTACTCAAACCCGAAACCGTGAACCAACTGTCGCAGAACGGTCTCGGCGATTTGAAGGTTGGTGCATTCCCGGCCGCGATCCCCGAATTCATTAACGCCGGGGAGATGTTTCCAGGCCTGTCAAAGTCCTGGGCCTACACCTTCCTTGTCAACGACGAAGATGCACCGACCGGCCGACCCGCCGGATCGCTCGCCTGGGCCGGTATCGCCAACACGTTTTACTGGATCGATCGCAAAAACGGCGTTGGCGGTATGTGGAGTTCACAAATCATGCCGTTCATCGACATCGCCGCGTACCCCGGCTATCTCGAATTCGAGTCAACGGTGTACCGGCATCTCGGCGAGTTGTGATTTCGGGACATGGTCTTTGAGGCTCAAACGAACTGAGTGTAATACTGAGCGGGCATCACGCCGCTATCAGTCGGGAAACTGACCCCCGCTTACGCCCGCCCAGCCGTCCCTGGCGAGGCTCACTGCCCGCCTTCAGCAGTTCAAGACACGTACGAGAGCCGATATAGCCAGCGCCTCCAGTTACAAGGACTTCGATCGGGATTTTCCGTCTTTTGTAGATGCACCCACATTGTAATGCTGCGGCGTACGAATGTGACTGCAGGGCCTATAATCGGGCGTTGTTCAGCGCCACCCCGGTTTTGCTGTAGCCACTCAATCAAGGAAGGAATCCCATGGGCGAAAGTGACGAGTATGTACCACCTAAAGTGTGGGTTTGGGACGACCAGGACGGGGGAGCCTGGACTAAAATCAACCGGCCAATCGCGGGCCCGACCCACGACAAGGACTTACCGGTCGGCAAGCATTCGTTGCAGCTCTACTCGCTGGCAACACCTAATGGCGTGAAAGTGACCATCCTGCTAGAAGAGCTCCTGGCGCAGGGCGAAACAGGGGCCGAGTACGATGCCTACTTGATCAACATCGGTGACGGTGAACAGTTCGGCAGCGGGTTCGTCGATATCAATCCGAATTCGAAAATTCCGGCACTGCTCGACTGCGGTGTCGACCCCGCGGTGCGGGTGTTTGAGTCGGGCGCAATCATGGTGTACCTGGCCGAGAAGTTCGGCGCCTTTATACCCACCAATTCTGCCAGACGAGCGGAATGCATGTCGTGGTTATTCTGGCAGATGGGCAGTGCGCCGTACCTTGGTGGTGGATTCGGTCACTTCTACAGCTATGCGCCTGTGAAAATCGAGTACTGCATCAACCGTTTTACGATGGAGGTGAAACGACAGCTGGACGTGCTTGATCGGAACCTCGCGGAACGTGAATACGTGTGTGGTGGTGATTACAACATCGCCGACATGGCAATCTATGCCTGGTATGGCGGGCTGCTGCTCGACAATTTTTACGAGTCGGCCGAATTTCTGGACGCGCCGTCGTACACTAACGTATTACGCTGGGCGAATGCAGTCCGGTCGCGCCCCGCGGTGCAGCGTGGTCGCCGCGTCAACAAGACCTGGGGACCGGAAGAAGAGCGGGTGCGGGAACGGCACGAT
>CAXGUU010000109.1:0-10357 GCA_964012875.1 uncultured bacterium | reverse complement strand
AAAAGATTGAGGTAACCGGCGAGCCAGCGTCTATCATTTATCGCCGTCCCGGAGCTGATGAGTCGTTGAGCGCGCACAGCCATTTCCTGATATTCGAGCCCGGCAAAGACCGTCTTGATCTCGACGGTAAGGCTTATGTTGAGCGCGCGCGGCAGGCCATCGCCAGTGAATCTATTCTGTATTTTCTCGACGACGACACTTTCAAGACGGGGTCAAAGGGCCGGGTACGCGTTGTGACCCAGCCGGAACCCGATTGAAGGGTGGCAGACAAGCCGAAGGCGTTTATTTCGGCCAGATGGCGATCAATTCCTGCCTCAGGCGCTCGAACCCATCACCGTCGATCTCAGTGGCACTCCCTATTTGCGGTGGACCAGGCCATCCCGGGTCGAGGAACGTGACGCCACTGAAATCAGTTGGTCCGGCGTAGCGCGGAAGCACATGAAAATGGACATGCGGGTCGACCATCATCAACATCAAGTAGTTGATTTTCTGGTAGTCGAATCGGGCGGACAGCGTTGATTCAATATTACTGATGACAGTACTGAGTTCGGACATCGCCGCGGCCGAAACGTCGCTGAAGGCCTCCACCGACTCCGTGCACGCCAGGATCAACGCGCCCAGGGTCGCTTGCTGGGGTCGTAGCAGGACAACCCAGTGCTGGTAGGAGCGGACCAACGTATCGGGGTAGCCGAATTTGGTGATGGTCTCGTGCAACGGTCGGCCCGCTAGGAGCCCAGGGCTGCGATTGGTGCGAGGGACCGTTCCCACCCGGAAACGATGCGTGACGCTTTTTCAAGATCGTCGCGGTCATCGATCTCGCACCAACTGTGGCCGTCTATCGGGCAGGTGGTGACAATGTCCTGAGCGGCCAGCGAATCGATGACAGATAGATACCACTGTTTAAGACCTGTTCCGTGCCTCATCATGTGGTCGAGCTGCCCCCGGAAGGCCGTCGCGCCAGTACGGTCAAAATGCATCATCCCTATGGATTCGCCATTGACTGATTGTTGGTCGAGTTGCTTACCAACGCGGCGCAGGCGGCCATCCTCGACAACAACTTTCATGTCATCGTCGTCGTAGCTTGTTTTACTGTCCGTGACCAGGGTAATTGGAGCCCTATCGCAGTTCGACAACAGGCGTTGCAGTATCGCTGCCTCGAACAAGGTATCGCCGTTGATAATCAGGAAGGGCCCTTGCATTTCGTGACGCGCTATCCAGCAGGTACCGAGGTTGTCGCACTGCGCGTAGAACGGGTTGTATACCGCGCGAGCGCTGACATAACGCTGGCGCTCAATAACCGCATCGATGTGCTCGGCGCCAAATCCGCTGACCACGACGACTTCGTCGACATTGCACTGGCTAATTTCCTGTAACTGCCACTCCAACACGCTTTGCGGGCCGACTGCGAGTGCGGCTTTAGGGTGCTCGGCTGTCAAAGGCAGCAGTCGCCGACCTTGGCCGGCACTAAGGATGATTGCTCTCATAACGCCTAGGTTTCAGTAGGAAGGGCTTTTGCAGCGGCCGCGACTTTAGCATGTTCACCAGCGCTAATCGACGCAGGCCCGGCGCGCAATGCGCCGCGGAAGGTCTCTAGACATCGGTATCCCCGCGCTTGCGCTGATTCCATGCCGCGAGGTTTGCAATCGGGTCTTTAACGTAGTGACTGGCCTGCACGAGTCGTAGTACCGAGCGGTTAAACGCGGAGCCGACGCGATCCATGGGACGATCGACGTCAACAAAGAGTACGCACCGGTACTCATCGGTTTCGTTTTTTACTTCGTGTTCGTAGGTGTCGTCGAACAGCAGGCAGTGGCCTTCCTGCCAGTGGGTCACCTCCTGATCTACGCGTAGCCAGCATTTTTCGGCTTGCGCAGGGATCCTCAGCCCGAGGTGAACCCGGACAAGCGCGCGCGTTGGTCCTCGGTGGGCAGGAATATGGTAGCCAGGTGCCAGGATGGAAAACCATGCGTTCTGTAGGCCCGGAATGTCACGCAACTGGGCTGCTGTTTCCGGACATTCGCTGCAATTGGGTTCTACTGTCTGCCCGAAAATGTATAACCCGTATGTTTTCCAGTTATCGCCGACGGAAATCCGGGCCTGATCCGGAGAAATCTGGTGGAACGCGGGGATGTCTTCGGGCCGCTGCCACACGTGGTCGAATTCGCGACGGATCGTTTTCCAGTTCGATTCGAGCTGCTCCACCCACGAAAATGTCGAGTTCGCGAGGATCGGTTCGATGCCAATTTCAGAATGCCGACCCTGGAAATTCAGGATCGCCCGCAAAAATCTTTTACCCGCCCGATGTACCGTAGCGCGTTTCAGCCGTTTGAGTCGCGATTCAGCCATCGGTTTCGACGATTTGATTAGCGAGCTTCCAATCGGCGACTGAATCCACATCAATCGCGGCGCGCGCCGTGCTTATTTTTACGAATCCCACACGTGCCCCGGCGCGCGCCGAAATTGCGCCAAAAGCATCTCGGGTGTTCAGTAGGCCGAGCAGGTAGCTGAATAATGTACGAATGCCGAGTTTTGTTGCCATGCGCCACGGTTTTTTCCGGTCGTGTTCAAGCTGTTGCCAGAATTCAAGCACACGAAGGGCAGCCGACGTTTTGAGCAGGAACAAGTTTGCGCCGCAGAAACTCGCGTCGGCGAATCGGAGCCTGGTGCGACGCGTATCGGGAAATGCTGCCATGACCCGGTCATAGTCGACCAGCCCGACGACAAAGTCAGCATCGCAGGTGAGGGCATCCCGGCTGAAAGCGTCGATAATTGCAGTGGTTAAAAGCGCGTGATCAGCCGTGGTCACAAGTAGTGGCAGGCTGGACAGATGTCGCGCTCCCAGGGCTGCGCTTGCCGAGGGCCCTGACGCCGGCGGCAGCCAGGCAAAGTTATACTGCGTGGCCAGCGCCCTGATCCGGGGAGCGGCGTCGAGAACATCCTGCGCTGGTCCAACGATGAGGCCATTGCCGGTTATCGCGCTGGCATCGAGGGCCGACATGACCCTGCCGATTGACGGCACGCCGCCGACTTCAGCCAGCACTGCGGCGGGCAGGTGCAGGTGTTTCGCCAACGCGTTCCCGCCGACGCGTTCGCCTGCAAGCACGACACTTGCAACGGGCTGCGATGGGCTGTTCAACGGATACTCGTAACCGGGCGCTTCAACCCAGTGCTTTCTCGTAAATCCGATAACGCTTCGATTGGTACCCGCCGAGCGTCTCGATGATGTTTTTCATCGCCTCATTGTCCTCAAGAATCCACGACATCTCGACCAGTTCGAGGCCCTTGCGCAGTCCGGGCTCGCGTAATGACTCGACTACGGACAAGGCCAGCCCCGGACCGAGGCGGGTATTGTGCAGTCGCTTGCGTACGCCCATCAGTGGTATGCGAGCTGTTTTTGGATAGCCGAATTTCAAACGTCCCAGGAGTTTGGCCCAGCCGAAGGGCAACAACTTGCCGTTGAGGTCTGCAATGCATTCGTTGATGTTAGGTAGCAGCACAATGAACGCGACTGGTTCACCGTCCATTTCGGCAATTTGAATGAAGTCCGGCGGTATCAGCATGAGCATCTCACGGCCGATGGTCTTGAATTCAGTCTGTGTGAACGGCACGAAGCCCCAGTTGTCGGACCATGCGTCATTGAAGATTTCACACACGGACGCGAGATCTTCATCTACGCGCTTGGGATCAAGCGCGCGAATTTTGACGCGACGTTTCAGGCGTTCAAACAGCGATGCCATAACGGGCGGCGGCTGAAAATTCGCGCTGATCAGATAGGCGAACAGATCCTTTGCCTTGCGATAGCCGTGCTGCTCCAGATGCCGGGCGTAATAAGGCCGTGCGTGTGTCATCATGAAATACGGTGATGTTTCAAAACCGTCCACTAAAAGTCCGACTTCCTGATTGATATTGAGACCGAAAGGGCCCCTGATCCGAGCGACGCCGCGTTCCCGGCACCATGCTTCCGCCGTCTCCAATAGCTGACCGAAAGCGGCCGGATCGTCCGGCCCTTCAAGAAATCCAAAAAAACCTGTTGCATCGCCGTGGTGTTCGAGGTGAAGCCGGTCTATCTGTGCGCTGATTCGTGCGACTGGTCGCGCACCGTCATAGCCGACCCATCCTTGCCATTCCAGGTGCTCGAAAACCGGCTGTTTGGGCGACAAGGCCTCCTTGCGCTCCAGTTCGAGCGGGGGAATCCAATGGGGATCATCGGCGTAAACCGCCCATGGGACGCGGATGAAGTCATTGGTCGTACGCTTGTTGTCGACGGCGCACAGGCGTAGTGGGGTGGGGTCGGCTTTCGACATGGGTTGGGTTAATTTTGCTTGAGGGAATCCGTGACACTCGAATGGTAGCCAACCCGACGGATTAGTTAAAACCGGAAGCACAGCATCAATCGTGTGGATAATCGTTTGGATCTATACTGGGTTTCCACGTACGCAAGGAGGAATGGCGCATGAAGCCTAAAGTAGGCGGCGAATACGTACAGATTCAGGACCTCGAATGGCAACCTTTCCCGGACGCTTTCTCTGACGGTGGCATCCGCTGGAAATTACTGCATGTTTCACCCGAGGTCGGTGCCTGGACCGCGATTTTCGATTGTCCGGCTGGCTCGTCTTTCGGGCGTCACATCCATGTCGGACCCGGAGAGTACCTGTTAACCAAGGGTAAGATGGAAGTTAGGGGCGGCGAAGAAGACGGTGGCGCAACCGCCAATGAACTCGGCTATGGCTACGAGGCCTGCAATGCGCGACACGATAAAACGTTTTTTCCGATTGACAGCGAGTTTTACATGACCTTTCTCGGTCCATTGCAGTTCATCGAAGAGGACGGCAGCCCGGTTGCCGTTGTCGGCTGGGAGCAGGCTCAGGGATTGTGGGGCTCGCAAATCAACGGTTGAGTGATTGTGACGGTGCTCAGGGACGAGCATGCCGGCGATTCGCCGCGGTGCCGTTGCCGTCGATTCGGACTAACACTGGCGCCCCGATCGGGGCCCACATGGATCAGTGGTGCCGAGGAGAGGACTTGAACCTCCACGGGGTTGCCCCCACTGGCACCTGAAGCCAGCGCGTCTACCAATTCCGCCACCTCGGCAAAGAGGTGCGCAATCTAACCATTCCCCTATAGTGAGTCAATGCGAAAGCGGCAAGTAAACAATGCCGATGGTGGCGATGAGCCGATCATTATTTTCGACGACCTGCCCAGTCGAGCCGAAATTCTGGGTGCTCTCGAAACGCTCGGCAAACCAAGCGGCTTGAGTGCAATCGCGGACCATCTTCATGTATCGGGCAAACCGGCGTTGAATGCGTTGAAGCGACGCATGGGCGCCATGCGCCGCGACAGGCAGCTCATCACCGTGCGTGGCGGCCGGTTTGCAATCCCTGATCGCCTTGATCTCATCTCGGGGACTATCATCGCGCATCCCGATGGTTATGCATTCGTACAACCGGACCGTGGCGGCGACGACATCTATCTGGCACCGCGCGAGGCTCATCAGGTGTTTCACGACGATCAGGTTCTGGTGCGGGTCGCCGGGCATGATCGACGAGGCCGACCATACGGTAACGTCGCCGAGGTGACTGAGCGCGGCCACGATACGGTAGTCGGTCGCTTCTTGATGGAAGGCGGCGTTGGCTACCTCGAACCGGATGATCACCGCATTCACCAGGAGGTTGTGATCCCGGAATCAGGGCGCAACGGCGCCGCGCCTGGCGTCATTGTTTCGGCGGTAATCGAGCAGTACCCGCGGCGGCGCAGCCCGGCCATCGGCCGGATAACTGAGATTCTCGGGGAGCACCTGGCTCCCGGTATGGAAATCGAAATTGCGTTGCGAAATTACCAGTTGCCGGTGAAATGGTCGGAAAATACCCAGGCCGAACTGGGGCGACTCGGGCCGCTTACTGAGGCCGAATGCGGCGGCCGTCTAGATCTGCGGCATCTGCCGATGGTCACCATAGATGGCGAAGACGCGCGCGATTTCGACGATGCCGTCTACGCGCGCGAAACCGAGAAGGGTTTTGTACTCACGGTAGCCATTGCCGATGTCGGCCACTACGTTGCAGCTGGTACTGCGCTTGACGACGACGCCGAGCTTCGGGGCACGTCAGTTTATTTTCCCAATCAGGTGGTACCGATGCTGCCCGAGCGATTGTCCAACGACCTGTGCTCGCTGGTGCCGGGGGAGGACCGGCCGGCGCTGGTTTGCGAGATCAATCTGGACAGGGCGGGCGAAATAGGGCGGAGCCGGTTCCACGAGGCTGTTATCCGTTCCCATCATCGGTTTACCTATGAAGAGGTGCAGGCGCTTGCGGACGGCGCCAGCCGCGATGAGTCCGGCCCGCCGGCCTCGGTCGTTGAAAACGTAAACACCCTGTACAAGGTGTTTGATGCGCTAGACCAGGCGCGGCGGGCACGTGGCGCACTCGAAATCGATGTTGCGGAGCCACAGATAATTTTCGATGCCGGCCGCAAGATTCGGACGATCGCTGCGCGGCAGCGCTGTGACGCTCACCGCCTGATCGAGGTGTGCATGATTGCAGCCAATGTTGCCGCGGCCGAGTTCCTGATGCGTCATCAGGCGCCAACCTTGTTTCGCGTTCACGACGAACCGGACGATGAAAGAATCGACGGGCTGCGCCAGGTATTGAACGAACTCGGGGTTCGTTTCGATGTGACCGACGGTGCCGTGACTCCGCTGGATCTCATGTCTGTACTTGCGCTGGCGCGCGAGCGGGACGACCAGCATTTGATTGAGACCCTGGTGTTGCGAAGCCAGAAGCTTGCCGTTTATAGCGAAGAGAATCGCGGACATTTTGGGCTTGGTCTGGAAGCCTACTGTCATTTCACTTCGCCTATCCGCCGCTATCCGGATCTGCTCGTTCACCGCCAGGTCAAGGCGATTCTGAATCGGTCTGCGCGCACAAGCGATGACATGGCGGAACTCGCCAGTCATTGTTCGCGCACTGAGCGACGCGCGGAAGAGGCAACGCGGGATGTGATCAAGTGGCTGAAATGTGAATTCATGCAGGATCGCATCGGTGAGAAATTTGCGGCGACCATTTCCGGCGTGGCTGAGTTTGGTCTGTTTGTTGAACTCGACGGCGTGTTCGTTGAAGGTTTGTTGCACGTGTCAGAGTTGCCGGGTGACTATTACCGGTTTGATGCCGGTCGTCATGTGCTGAAAGGGCACGGTAGCGGCAATTCGTTTCGCCTTGGGCAATCGATCGAGGTCATGGTTGCGCGGGTCGACCTCGATCAGCGGCGTATTGACTTTTCCTGGCCACAGGGCGACAAGCCCAAACGCCGGTCGCGCAAAAATGGCGACCGCTGATCTCCTGACCGGCGGCATACACGTCGTCGAGTCCGCGCTCAGCAGGGCGCCCGCCGACTGCCTCGAACTATGGCTGCGCGATGGTTCCGATTCGGATATTGAACAACTCGTCAGCAAGGCACGCGAGACAGGCGTGCACATTCACCGGGCAACGAATCAACAGCTGACGAAGCTCTATGGCGATGAACATCACCAGGGCGCAGTACTGAAGCGTCGGCCGCCACAATTACTCGGTATGACTGACTTGCGGGAAAAGCTTGCTGCCGAATATGACGGGGCCCTACTTCTGATTCTTGACCAGGTCCATGACCCCCGCAACTTCGGTGCCTGTCTGCGAGTCGCCGATGGGGCCGGGGTGCGGGGGGTGATTGTCCCGCGCGCCCGCAGTGCCCCGCTCACCGCGACCGCCGCGAAGGCCGCAAGCGGGGCCATAGATACACTTGATTTGATCTGCGTTTCCAATCTGGCCGCGGCAATGCGCGAGCTGAAGCAACATGGGGTGTGGATCACGGGCGCGACGGGTGATGCTGAGCAAATCATCTATGACATCGATTTTCGCGGTGGCGCGTGCCTGGTACTGGGTAACGAGGGCGAGGGCCTGAGGCACCTCACCCGCCAACACTGCGATTTTCTGGCCAGAATTCCCATGGCCGGGGTATTGCCGAGCCTCAATGTGGCAACTGCCTGTGCGGTGACGCTGTTTGAGGCAAAGCGCCAGCGCGGCGCCTGAAGCGCTGGCGGCAGTCACGCGGTGCTTTTTGCGTCCCGGCGCGTGTTTCTCTACAATGCGCGCGCCCTGTAGCGGGGTTACTCCTTGCCTCACCGCATACGGCGGGAGGCTGTTAATCCACGAGGAGACTCAATGAGACACTATGAGATCGTGTTTCTGGTCCACCCTGACCAGAGCGAGCAGGTCGGTGCCATGGTCGAGCGTTACCGTTCGATTATCGAGGGCGCCAGCGGCCACATTCATCGACTTGAAGATTGGGGACGTCGTCAGTTGGCGTACCCGCTCAACAAAGTTCACAAGGCACACTATGTTTTGATGAACATAGAATGCGATGCCGCCACATTGGAAGAACTGACGAGCGCATTCCGTTTCAACGATGCCGTATTGCGGAATCTCGTCATCAAGCGTGATAAGGCAGACACTGAGCCTTCACCGATTGCTCAGGCTAAAGAAGAGCAATCTGACCGCGACGACGATCGGCCGCGACGTCGCAGTCAAAACTCCGAGGCTACCAGCAGTACGGAAACACCGGCGGTTGACGAATCCGCATCGACGGATAGAAACGAGCAAACGGACGCCGCAGAGCCGGAAGCTGCGACGGAAACTGCGGACGAATAGGAGAGGAATTCAGATATGGCCAAATATTTTCGACGCCGCCGCTACTGTAAGTTTACCGCTGACGGTGTGGACGAGATTGACTACAAAGATCTTGCAACGCTGAAGGCATACGTCTCAGAAACCGGAAAAATCGTTCCGAGCCGAATTTCCGGCACTAAAGTTCGGTATCAACGCCAACTTTCGACCGCAGTCAAACGCGCTCGTTATCTTGCGTTAATTCCGTACAGCGACGCGCACTAGTTTCGC
The DNA here is from genome assembly GCA_964012875.1 of uncultured bacterium. GTDB lineage: Bacteria > Pseudomonadota > Gammaproteobacteria > CAXGUU01. The sequence continues at coordinate 1,436 of CAXGUU010000109.1, read as the reverse complement.
TTGCATTGAGCAAGCGGAGCACGCGACCAACAAAAGGCTGAAGCCGTGCGCTTTATCGCGCGGTTCGCGATGCGCGGCCCGTACCATGCGGCCGCCGCCGCGGCCCTGATCCAACTGGCATCGCCCGCGGTGGGATTCCTGATGGTATTCAGTGGCGCGGTAATCGCGCTGGTCACGCTCAGGCGCGGTTCACGTGAAGGCATACGGGTCATCATAATGGCGACCACCCTAGTCGTTCTCCTGCGTTTCCTGCTAACGGGCCAGACTTTGCCTATGTTGGTGCTGTGCCTGGTGGTTTGGTTGCCGGCATGGTTGCTGGCATCGAACCTGGCCAGAACCGAACAGCAGGCGTATCCGTTGATGATGAGCGCCGTTCTGGTCGCCGCCTATGCGCTGGCAATTCGCGGCGCGGTGGGGAATATGGGCGAATTCTGGGAACAACGCCTGACCCAGCTGTTTCAGCAGCTGACCCAGGTCGGAAGCAGCGGCTTGACGTCTGAACAAATCGCGCTCGTGGCTGCCCAGATTCACATCTGGACGCTGGTTGTCATGTTCAGCTTGCTGGCCGCGGTGATTCTGCTGGCCCGATGGTGGCAGTCATCGCTGTTTAACCCAGGCGGGTTCGGCCAGGAATTTAGACAGCTCAGGTTACCGCGACGACTGCTCTATCTCGCGGGTTTGGTGGCGATGGTGTCGGTAGCGGAGGCATTGTCCGGGGCCGACGTCGAGCTTGCGGGTGACGCTTTCGTAATCGTAGTGGTATTGTTTGCATTCCAGGGATTAGCGGTCATCCATTCACGCATGCACAGTCGCGGACTTAGCAGCGGCTGGCTGGTCGGCCTTTATGCGTCGTTGATCTTTGTGCCGCAGCTGGTCGGGCCGGTACTGGCAACCACGGGAGTGGCTGACGGGATGGCTGATTTCAGGCAGCTCCGGGCGCAGCCGACAGAGCCTCCACAGGATTAAGCATTTAGTTTTCAATAGATGGTCGTAGAAACGGCCGCACGAGGAAAAATCGATGGAAGTCATTCTTCTGGAAAAAATACACCGGCTTGGCGAGCTTGGAGACAAGGTGAATGTGCGCCCGGGCTACGGCCGCAACTTTCTTATTCCGCAAAAGAAGGCGGTTCCCGCGACCGCGGACAACGTCGCTAAATTTGAGGATCAGCGCGCCGAACTCGAGCGTGCACAGGCGGACGCGGTCGGCCGCGCGACAGCCAAGGCCGAAGCACTGAACGAGCTGTCGGTTACGATTGGTGCTCGCGCCGGCACCGAAGGAAAGCTGTTCGGTTCGGTTGGCACCGCGGACATCGCCGAAGCAGTTGTGGCGGCCGGCATCGAAGTGGAGAAACGCGATATTCGCATGCCAGACGGCGCCCTGCGCGAAGTAGGTGAATTCGAGGTTGCAATTCACTTGCATGCCGAAATTTCGGCTG
>CAXGUU010000108.1:0-10371 GCA_964012875.1 uncultured bacterium | reverse complement strand
CGTGAATATTTATCCGCAGGAGTGTGAGAACCTACTGATTACCCATCCCAAGGTTGCCGACGCCGCCGTCTTTGGTGTCCCGAACGAGGATCTGGGAGAAGAAGTGAAAGCGGTCGTGCAGGTGATGCCGGAATTTGAAGCCGGCGACGATCTGGCGGCTGAGCTCATCGCGTTCTGTCAGGAACGCCTGTCACACCAGAAGTGCCCGCGATCGATCGACTTTGAAGATGAGCTACCGCGCCTGCCGACGGGAAAACTCTACAAGCGCCTGTTGCGTGACCGCTATTGGGGCAAGAAGGATTCGCGTATCGTCTAACAGGATGGTGTAAAACAATTGCAGGGGCCATGGGCGGCGTACCGGGCTCGGCATCGGCCCTCATTGACTGCGTTAAATGCCGGTCCTCGCCTCATCCGCGCTTTGCCCCTGACTTTTCCCGCGACGTTTTGCATCGCCCTGCTAAGAACTGAGTTTGGGACTACACGCGAGTAGTGCGGATACCGGCGTCAGGCCGGCACGTCCCAGCCCACCGTCCCGCCCAGCAATTGCAGAACACGATCCGGGGTCGCCATCTTTTCCAGCGTGACCGGTTTTACGCTGACGCAGACACTGCGGCCGCGGAATACGGGGCGTGCCGCGACCGTGCCGATGAAGCCGAAATCGAAGGAGCTGCCGCCGAACCTGACGATGCCAACATCGATGTCGAGCAAATCGCCGTTGCGGGCCGAGGATTGCCAGTCCATCGTTGCGCGGACCAGCATCCATTCCCAATCGAGGTTGCGATAGTCGCCGTCCGGAGCGATGCTTCTGATCCAGACTTCGGTCGCATCATCCATATAGGCCATATAATTGGCGTTGAAGACAACGCCCTGTTGGTCGCACTCGCCGTATCGGACCCGAATTTGATGGCGAAATGACATAATCTGGCTGAAACCTGCGGTCACAAAGCGCGGCACTATTGCGCCTAGCCTGAAGAAATACAAGTCTTGCTGACTATCACCGAAATACGCGACGCACTGAATGCACGCGACCACAAGCCGGCTCGCTTCGAGGCCGGTCCCAACCACGCTGCGGTCGCGATGATACTGGCGGAGGGCCAACGTGAGCTGGATGTTTGCTTCATCCGCCGTGCCGAGCGTGATGGTGATCCGTGGTCAGGACAGGTCGCCTTTCCCGGCGGTCGGGCTGATTTAACCGACCCGGATGCACATGCGGTTGCGGAGCGTGAAACCTTCGAAGAGATTGGGCTTACCTTGCAGCAGCAACACCGCGTGGGGGCCCTGCCGGTGCGGCCGGACGTACGCGGCGGATTAACGCTGTCGCCCTTTGTTTACCACGTGCCCACCAGTGTCCGCTTGCAAGCGACCGCTAGGCATCTTGAGGAGGTCGCGAGTGTGTTCTGGGTACCGCTCTCGCACCTGTTCGACCACGGCATGGTCACCGAACTTGAGTATCCCCTGGGGGGCTCGCCCTCGCTGTTTCCCGGTATACAGTATGACGATCATGTCATCTGGGGGCTGACCCTGCGCATTCTGCAGACCTTTGCCGAAGTTATGGAACGACGCCTGCCGGCATTGGACTGACTGCCGGCTGGGCGTACACGACCTCGCAGCTCAGGCGGGCTTTTTCATGCCGATGCGCTCGTAGTACTTGAGCGGGATCTTGTCTTTGTCCTTGTAGATGACCATGCGGCAGGGTTCGTGGCCCAGTTTTTCGGCGGGTTCAACGACCACGAATGGGTGCCCATATTCCTCAATGTCGACACGTTCCATCGCGTATTCATGTGCGCAGTAAACCGGGTAGTCCGTTTTGCCGTAGGTCAGGGGCTGGCCGTCCTTGATCTTGAGAAAAGCGTCTTCCCCCTCGTACTTGCCTTCGAGCACGAGGCGTCCGCCGCTACCGCAAGGGCACATTTTGATCGAGATTTTTTCGTCGTCTTCCTCGATTTCGAGTGGCTGGAGGTGGCCGTGCAGGCCGGCGGCGAACATCCGGACCTTGGCGGGGAGATCTTCAGGTTCACTCGGTAGGCTGTCCATTATGGGTTTCCACCACGAGCGGACGCCCTCAACCATGATGTCGTCGAGCGCTTTATCGCCGTAGCGTTCACCGACTTCACTCAAGGTCGAAGTGATCCAGTTGCGATACAAATCGTGCATGGCCAGAAATTCGTTGTACATGCGCTTGGCTATTTTCTTGGCCTTTTCGGAATCGCCGGCCTCGATCGCATCCGTCAGGCGGTCAACCGTGCGACGTTCCATTGCGCGAAGCTCGTCGTCAGTAAAAAATCGCTCACTCATTGCGGTTCTACTAGCTGGGGATATCACCTTTCAGGGTCACTCGGTGCATGATGCGCCGGTGGCCGTGGTAGTCATTGAGCGCGTTATGCTGGGCGCAGCGGTTGTCCCAGAATGCCACCGAACCCGCCTCCCAGTGGAAGCGGCAGCCAAACTCTTCGCGCTGTTGAAGTTGGTAAAGATATTCGAGGATTGGCAGGCTTTCCTCGCGTGTCATGCTCTCGATATTCATCGTGTGTGCATTGGAACAGTACAGCGCCTTGCGACCGGTTTCCGGGTGCGTGCGCACAATGGGGTGGGACGCAGTCGTCACGATTCGCGCCGCATCTTTTGGTTTGTCCGCCATTCGGTTGACGCGGGTTACCGCCGCGTCGGGCTTTTCTGCGCTGTTGACGGCACGGAGACCTTCGAGCATGCATTTCATGCCATCAGAGAGGGCTTCGTAGGCGAGGTACATGTTGGAAAACAGCGTGTCGCCGCCCATGGCCGGTACTTCCAGGGCATAGAGTACCGAGCCCATTGGCGGCACTTCGAGGTAACTCGTGTCGGTGTGCCACAGGCCGCCGAAATTGATCGTCTCATCTTCTTTTTTCACGACTTCAACCACTTCCGGCTGACCGGCCATGCCTTCGACAAAGGGGTAGTAGCCGATTTCGCCAAAGCGTTTGGCAAAGGCGACGAGACGGTCCGGCGTCAATGTCTGATCCCGCAAAAAGATAACCAGGTATTGCAGGTAAGCTTGGCGAATCTCCGTCACAACTTCTTCGGGCAGATCGTCGGCAATATTGACGCCGCTGACGATCGCGCCAATGGCCGGGGTCAACGGCTCGACGCTGATATGACGAAAACGCCGCAGCATGGCCTATTTGAGGCCCGCGCGAATTTCACCATCGACCTGGTCGACCACTTCAGCGTAGTGCGTGGGGCTGTCGTAACCTTGTGTATGCACGAGGTGGTCGACACCGACAGTCTGGTATGCGCAAGCCAGGTCGATGGCCTTGTTGCGCTCGGCCAGCGGCAGGGTCTTCATGTGAACCGTTTTCAGATCGGAGCGGCCGGCAGCGGCCCCCTGTTCATGCATGCGCGCAATGTCGGGCTTGAGTTCGTCGGGGGACGAGCTGACGGGCATCCAGCCGTGGCCGAGCTTTATGGCGCGGGGGATGGCAACGGTCGCATTGCCGCCGATATAAATCGGCGGCAGTGGCAACTTGGGTTTAAGCGCCACGTCCTGCCCGTTTGAATTCACGATTTCGTTTTTTGAACTTTCATTAAGCAGGGTCAGAATTTCATCGGTGATTTTGCCGCGCCGGGTCCGCGGTACGCCGAGAGCCTTGAACTCTTCGTCCAGGTAGCCCGGGCCGATGCCAAGGAGGAAACGATTGCCGGAGAGCACCTGAATGCTGGCGATAAGTTTGTTCGTCAGCAGGGCGGGACGATAGGGGATCACGAGGACGCCGGTGCCGAATTCGATGCGCGAGGTTATACCGGCCAGGAAGTTGCCGAATGCCAGCGGGTCGACGATGTCGCCCATGTCCTCTGGGATGCCATACGGGTTGTTCTCGAGCAACGGCGGCATAGCAACATGATCGTTGAACCAGATCGCATCGAGGCCGGAACGGTCTGCGTACTGGGCGCATTCAGTCAGAAATCCGGGCGTTGCAGTCGGGCCCCAGTTACGTATGTTCATGCCGAGTTTCATGCGAATTAATCCTCGTTTTTGTTGTCGCTTTCGCGATTGGCGAATCGGTTACTATCGTGCGCCGTGATTGTGCCATATCACTGAGAACATCGGGTCAGGAGCGAATGTCAATATCCAAACTCAAAGGCGGCTGCATGTGCGGCCAGATTCAGTACGATTCGAACGTGGAGCCTATGATGACTGCCGTGTGTCATTGTCCGGATTGTCAGAAGCAGACTGGCACCAGCTTTTCCGTTGTCGTGGCACTGCCGCCCGACGCGCTCGAGATCAGTGGCGAGACCGCGATTTACGTCACCACCGGTGAATCGGGTGCCAAGGTCCATCGCTACTTCTGTGGTACCTGTGGTTCACCGATCTACTCATTACCTGATGGCATGCCGGACATGATATTTCTAAAGGCCGGGACCCTGGATGATACGAGCTGGCTGGAGCCGGAGCTGGAAATCTGGACTGATACCGCGCAGCGATGGTGCAAAATGGAAGGCAGTTGGGACAGCGTACCGCGCAATCCTCCAATGGATTGAGAGGTGACGTGCAGGAACTGAAATGACTCCGTAACTAGACGATCTCAACGTTAGCCGCGCGCTGCCGTTGCCGTCTCCCAACGCGCTGTGTCGGTCACTTCCATTAACCGATTCGGTCGTCGAAGGTGCGCGGGCGTCGATTGCAGAGATAATTTCCGGCAGCAGCGAACGCATGTTGATTGTCGCCGGCCCTTGTTCCATTCATGGTCGATTGCAATCACTGCAATTCCGGCAAAAAGCCTGAAAGGCAGCCGCAAATTGCACGTGACGTAATCGCCCAGCGACCGGCGTGGAGCAGACATAATTATCGGGTTCGTGCTCGTGAGCCATTTGAATTTCGGGAACCAGACGTTGAGTCTGGGCGGTAAAGATCTCAAATACGGGGTTTCGATCACCGACGCCTGCATGGACTGGGACATGACCGAAGCGTTGATCGAAGACCTGGCCTAACAACTGCGCAGGTAATCGAACGCCGCCTCAAGGGTCGGACGTGAAAGGCGCGACCCTGATCATTTTGAGACCGTTTCTAGTTGACCTGTCGGTCCTTGCCTTTCCAGAATGGCTTCCGCAACTCGGTTTTGAGCACCTTGCCGGCACCCGATAGCGGCAGGGCTTCTTCCCTGAAACTGACGGAGCGCGGGCACTTGTAATCGGCAATCAGCTCGCGGCAGTGCGCCATCAGATCTTTGGGATCAGGTGAGCTGCCTTCGCGCGGGACAACCACGGCGTGAACGCGCTCACCCCATTTTTCATCAGGGATTCCGATCACCGCGCACTGACCGACATCGGGGTGCTGGTACATCACGTTTTCGACTTCGGTGGAATAGACATTTTCGCCGCCGGAAATAATCATGTCCTTCAGGCGATCGCTGATAAAAATAAATCCGCTATCGTCCATGTATGCCGCGTCCCCGGTATGGAGCCAGCCGCCACGCAGGGTTTCTGCCGTCAGATCGTCACGGCCCCAGTATCCCTTCATAATGTTCGGCCCGCGCGCGATGATCTCGCCAACGTCCCCGCGTGGCACTTCGTCGTCATTCTCATCCACGATTTTGATTTCGACCGCGGGCATGGCGCGACCGGCAGAGCGCAGGCGTCCGGCATTCGGACCTTCGGTGACGTGATAGCGTGAGTCGAGCCCGGTCAGCAAGGGTGCGGACTCGGTTTGTCCGTAGAGTTGCATTGCACGTACCCATGACAGTTTGCCGATCAGATCGTGGGCGACTGCTTCCGGCATGGGCGAGGCGCCGTAGTACAACCGCTGCAGTTTGCTCAGGTCGAAGCGCTCGAAGTCCGGCTGCTCGAGCAACATCTGGATCATCGTCGGTACGAGGATGATGTCGCTGACTTCGTAGTCCTGTAAGGCTTGCGCGCAGGCCGCCGGTTCATAGCGCGGGATGAAAATGTGTTTGCCGCCAATATGCGTCACCAGGTACATGTACAGGGCATCGGCGATGTGGAACATCGGCGCGGCATGGAGGTAGATGGAATCGGGTGTCATGTCGATCACGGCAGCAAACTGGAGCGTGTTTGATACGTGATTTAGGTGGGTCAGCATGACGCCTTTGGAGCGACCGGTGGTGCCACCCGTATAAAAAATGCCTGAAATGTCGTCGGCGGTGTTTCCGTATTCTGCAACCGGTTCGCATCCTTTGATCAGCGATTCCAGGTCGGCATCACCGCCGTCTAGCGCCTTGTCAACGCTGATGATCGTGAGTTCATGTTCGGTCTGCTCACGCAAGGCGGGAACGAGATGCCAGAACTCCGCATCAACGAACAAGACTTTGGTGCCCGAGTCATTCAATGAATAAGCGATTTCAGGTGCTGACCAGCGGTAGTTCACTGGCACGATGACGCCGCCTGCCCAAGGGGTGGCGAACACCACCTGCATGTAACGATCAGAATTGAGCGCGATGATGCCGACCCTGTCGCCGGCAGCCAGACCCAGGCCCTGAAGCCCGCCTGCAAGCCGGGCGATTCGGTCAACCAGTTGGTCCCAGGTGAAGATACGATCGCCGTCGACGGAGGCGACGACGTCGGGCATTTGCTGGCGGTTTCGTTGAAGCGGCTGTGTCACGCGCATGGGCTTCGAAGGCTCCTGTCTGGCACGAAAGTTCGGATGTTCGACCGTTGCCGCCGCGACGGGGTCGCCACGGGGCCAGTCGATTGGGAAAGGATTCTATTGTTTGAATGCGGCGCCGAGCAATCAGGACTGCGCTGACTGAAGTGTTGCAACCACGGTTGCGACGACCTCGGCGGCGGGCTGTACTGCTGATATACGATCAACAGACTCGCCGGCATAGAGTGCGGTCGCCTCGATGTCGCCATCAAATCCTTCAGTCGCCGGGTAGACGGCGTATCTCTGAATATCAATAGTTACGTCGCCGACAGCATAGATCCCAACCGTTGCACTTTCGCCGGTCCGATGACCACTGGTCGGGCGAATGGCTGCTTCCCAGGCATCGATGGTGCTGTTCCGGATTACCCGGTGATTGGCATCGGGCCAGCCAACATCGAATAGCTTGTTGCTTACAGTCTGTTCAGCGCACGCGTTCACGATGCGTCGCTTGTAGTCGTGGAGCGCGGCCGCTTCGGCGGTGGCGACAGCGCGCTGGCGCCCGCTGACAAGGCATCGGCAGCATCACCGACGTCAGTCGCGTTGCCGTACTGCGAAACGATAAACATGCTGCGTTCGTGCGCGTCTGCCACAAATGGTTGGGGATCGCCCCAGGACAACAGCAGCATTTTGACTTTCGCGTCGCAGCACGGTTCGATGTTGCTGCCGCCAGACATTGGCATGATGATGCTGGCTTCGACGCTTACTGGCGGCTTATTAAATCTGCCCAAATGCCCCGTCAGTTTTTAATTTTTCAATAAATTCAGTCGGATAACCCAATAATTCCCGAAGTATTTCGATCTCATGCTGATGCAGGGAGGGTGGTGCGCTAACCGGTCTGCGCGGAAAAGCCGTGCTCTCTGCGCTGAAACTGCGCACGCCAGTCAGTTCCCGGTCCTGCGCTTCGGCCTTCATTTGCAGGCGCTGACCACCGGGCCGATCAAAGACTGCGGCCATGTCGTTGACGAAACCAAAGGGCACTTTAGCGGCTTCCAGATCCGCAGCGAGGCGCTCAGCCGGCACCATTGCCGCTCGTGCCCGAATCGCGGTCAGCAGCGCTGCACGATGTTTGACCCGATTCTGACCCGTCGAAAAACGCCCCTCGTCGGCGATGTCCGAAAGCCCAAGCGCGCCCATCAGCATGCGGTATTGTTTTTCCGTCGCTGCGGCGATGACCAGTTCCCGACCGTCTTCACACGTCAGGATGGTGCCGTAGGGCACGATATTGGGATGTTCTGATCCCATTCGTTGCGGCACGGTGTCGCCGACCAGGTAGTTAGTTGCCTGGTTGGCCAGCGAGGCGACGCCCGCTTCGAACAGTGAAGTGCTGACCAGTGCTCCCGTTCCGCCACGCTCGCGTTTGAGCAGCGCCAGCAGCAGGCCTTCTTTCAGCTGGTGGGCAAGCAGGAGGTCGATCAGTGCTACCGGCATCTTGGTCGGCGGGCCATCCGGTTCGCCATTGAGAAAGGTGAAACCGGCCTCGGCCTGCAAAATGGCATCAAAGCCGGGCCGTGGATCATCCGGTCCATAAGCCGAAATCTGCCCGTAGATAAGGTCAGGGTTAAGTGCTCGGAGCGTCTCGTAGTCGAGTTTCATTTTGACCTCGTCCCCGGGTTTGAAGCTCGCGATCACGATATCGGCTTTTTGAGCGAGGGCATGTGCGACCTCGCGCCCGGCCGCAGTCGTGAAATCGCAGGCGAGCGATTCCTTGCCCCAGTTTGCGCACGAGAAATAGGCCGATATATCGGTATCGGCTGGTTCGCTGGCGAGCTTCCAGCCGCGAGTGGTGTCGCCTCCGGTATGCGGATTCTCAAGTTTGATGACCCGCGCGCCGAGCTCGGCGAAGAACATGCCGGTGACGGGACCGGCCAGGATGTTGGCGAGTTCCAAAACAATAAAATTGCGATCGAACATGGTATTCACCTGGGCTTAATGCAAGGGAGAAAAGGAGGTGCCGGACGCCGTCGCAGTAAGTCGTCGCCGGCGCGCGACAACAACGCCCGTGCGAACCGGCGGCAGTCTAGGTGCCGTGCGTGCTAAGCCCATGTCATTGGTTTATTGTGAGTCGCGCCGTAGGACTTCGAACACCGAAGCAATTTCATCGTTGCCAAAGCCTGCGGCGACGGCTTTTTTAAACGCGTTGACGATGGTGTCCGGGACCCGGGGTTCGACCTCGTTGTCGTGAGCCATACGCTGGATGTGCCTGAGCGCGGCGATATGGGTATTGGTGGCGCACTGGTCGCCGGCATACATTTCGCGGCTGATCATCGACTTGGCTTCATCGGCGGTGGCCGCCAGCATTGGCGCCAGTGACTTGGTCAGATAAAAGTATTCGTTTAGGTTGAGTCCTTCGGAGTCGCACAGGGCAGCGCCGTGTAGCATCGACAGTGTCGCGCCGTAGTAGTACTCAAGTACCGCGCAATCGAGGGTGGCGGCTGCACCTATTGATTCGCCGGCGTAACGACATAAGCCAGCGACCGCGGAGAACAGGCTACGATATCGCTCCCACACGGATTCGTCGCCTGCGACCAGCAGCAGCGCCTGTTCGCTACCCACGCTACTCGGATAGGCGACGATGGCGGCATCCAGGTAGTGCATCTCGTGCATCGAGGCCCAGGCATGCATGGTGCGGGCATCTGAAGCCGTGCCGCTGGTGAGCTGCACCAACGTTTTGCCGGCGAGGTCAGTGGAGGCGGCGACGTCATGCATCACCTCCAGCGTGACGCTGTAGTTAGCGAGGCTGACCACGATCAGTTCGCTTGCTGCGCAGGCGACGCCGGCCGTCAGGCCGATCGCGGCACGGCCATCGAAGGGAGCGCACCGGGTGGGATTACGGTTCCAGACGGTCAGTCTGGTTTCGGCCTGTGCTAAACATTCGGCAATGGCGCTGCCCATGTTGCCAAGGCCGAGACAAGAAACAGTGGGATGGCTCATATGGGGCTAGCTCAGGTGCAGGAGAGACAGGCCGACACAATGCAGCCTTCGTTGAAGCAGACGTCGTGCCGCAGGGGGCTTAAGTTATGTTCCATCTGTTCTCTCCACTCGCATGTCGCGCGCAATTATCGTCAATACCGGGGGCGCGGTCGATCTCAAAAACGATGCTTCCGCCATGCCTTACCGACCCTTGAGCCAAACGGTTACCATAGGCAGCTGGAGTTGTGACTCAGCAGATGAAGGATGCGTTCGATGGTGGCCTGTGGCGTAATTATTTTTTCGACCGACAAAGCAATGTCGCCGATTGAACTGGCTCAGGCCGTTGAAGAACGTGGCCTGGACTCTCTCTTTGTGCCTGAGCATACGCACATCCCGCTCGATTCAAACAATCCTTTTCTCCCCGGCGACGAACTGCCCGAACCATACAAGCGCACGCTTGACCCGTTCGTCGTGCTCGGCGCCTGTGCGGCCGTTACGGAACGGATTCAACTCGGGACGGGCATCTGCCTGGTCTCGCAACGCCACCCCATCACGCTCGCCAAGGAGGTGGCGACGATTGATCGGATCTCCAACGGTCGTTTTATTTTCGGTATCGGGGCTGGCTGGAATCGCCCTGAAGTGGAAAATCACGGTGTCGCTTTCGATCAGCGCTGGCAGGTTTTGCGCGAACGCATCCTGGCGATGAAAACGATCTGGACCGAGGACGAACCGGAGTTCCATGGTGAATTTGTTGATTTCAATAAAATGTGGTCCTACCCGAAGCCGGTGCAGCCGGGTGGTCCGCCGATCTGGATTGGGGCCAATTC
>CAXGUU010000107.1:0-10439 GCA_964012875.1 uncultured bacterium | reverse complement strand
ATCGGCAAAAGACTTAAGCGCCCGCGTCGTCAATTGCACGCCAAAGGCGGCCTCGGCGTGTTTGGCGCAAAAATCGCGACCGGCCTCGGAAGCACCCGCCTGAAACAGAACGGGATGCCCCTGCGGAGACGGTTCCACCGCAGAAATACCGGGGCATGAAAACCACTTGCCACGGTGATTGATCGAATGGACCTTGCTGGCATCAACAAAAACGCCTGACGCCTTGTCTGCAACGACCGCATCCGGCTCCCAGCTGTTCCATAGCTTGTAGCAAACCTCCATGTATTCGTCCGCTCGCTCGTAGCGCTCGCCGTGCGGCACCATCGACTCGTGCCCCAGATTGACGGCTTCGTTGACGTGCGCCGAGGTCACGATGTTCCAGCCGATGCGACCAAGCGTCAGGTGATCGAGCGTGCCGAATTTACGCACCGCCATGTAGGGCTCATGGTAGGTCACGGAAAATGTCGCTGCAAACCCAAGGCGTTCGGTCACGGCTGCGAGCATCGGGATCACCAGCATCGGATCATGCATGGGAAACTGGATGGCGTGGGTCAGCGCGTCATCCATGCGATTGCGGTAGTTGCCAAAGGCCGCCAAGGTATCGGCAAAAAACAGGCCGTCGAATTTGCCGCGTTCCAGGGTCCGTGCGACGTCCTGCCAGATATCAGGCCTGGCGAACGACCCCGCGACATTGCTATCGGGATGGGTCCACGAGCCGACAGAATGGTTCATCGGCCCGAACATCACGAAACCGTTCAGATGCATCATTTTCTTCACGCCAGCGTCCCTCCGGGATCAGACTAAATGCGGTACAGCGGCCAATTGTCAGTGTAGGATCCTATTCAGAAGCAATCACGGCAGTCGCTTCGATTTCCACGCTGTACTCCGGCAACGCCAGTGCCGCGACGCCGACGAGCGTACTCGCCGGTCGATTTTCCTTGGGGAAAAACTCGTCGCGTACGTTTTTGAACAATTCCAAGTTTTCAGTTTTGTAGTCGACAATGTAGGTGTTCAACTTGACGATGTCTGTCAGTTTCGCGCCCGCGGCTGCAAGCTGGTCACGCAGTGAGGCGAACGCACCGCGCAGCTGCGCCTCCAGCGAATCCGCCAGGCTCACCTGCCCCGAGACATAGACGGTAGTGACGCCGTTGGCGGAAACCGTAACGACCTGGGTATAGCCCGCCGCCGGATTGATGAACGCGCGCTTAATCGTGTCGGCCAGCGCCGGCCTAACCGCTGCGACTGCAAGCAGGCTCATCAAAATTACTGTCCTTACCCCAGTCGCACGGTGGCGCGGCCACCAGTTCACTCGTTCTCTTCGCATGATAACGATGCTCCTACTTTGAAATTGGCTTTACAGTTATTCTCTGTCTGCTGCTTCATGACGTGGCCCGGTCTCGGCGAAGATCCACAACCCCGCCGTGGCGTAGTTGAGCGCTTCACTTTGCACGCGGTCTTTGCGCGTGTCGTTCAGCCGTTTGAGGATTTCGTCCGAGTCCTCTGCCTCGGTTTCGTAGAACGCCAGGTAAGGATGGGGGCACTCGATGCCCTGTTGATCAACCAGTCGGAACCGCTGGGCGTTGTCCCACCCTGTAGTCTGTAGGACTTCATTGAGGTGGAGGTTTTCGTAGTACTCGTTGTATTCATCGTCCCGTCCGTCGACAGGCTCGGTCAAAACTACGACCACGTGTTTCATCGTTACTCTCCGACCTTTTTGGTTTCACCAATATAGGCGACCACCTGGACTTCCAGCACCAGGCCCTCGGCTGCGAGACTCACTACCTGCTGACCAACTGCCGACGGGTAGGCGGCACCGGCATCATCGAAGAACTGTTTTCGAATCTCCGCGCCTGCGCCGAATTGCTCCCAGTCGGTCAGGTAGATGGTTTCACTGACAACATTCCTAGCCGTTGCGCCGTGGGCCGCGAGTATGCGCTTGATGCGGTCATAAACAATTTTAGTCTGCAAGGCACCATCATTCGGACTGACCACCTGGCCCTCCATGTCGGTCGCTATGATGCCGCCGATGTAAACGAAGTCGCCGGCCCGGACGGACTCGGAAACGCCATAACCCGAATAGGAGTCGGCGTATTCCTCGATAACGGCAGTCGTGGTACCGGGTTCCGCAGCGGTGGTATTAAACGCTGTTGCCATAAGACAGGCACAAGCGATCAGGAACAGTAGAGGATTTTGATTCGACATGTCCGGGTTTCCTTTATCGTTGGTGATTTGAGAGTCGTTTAAGTTTTGAAGTGAGCTAGGGCGCGACGTCGTCCGGCAGTAAACCGGCAACTGCGTCACGGCAGGCTTGTGGTATTGGGGCCGAGGTTCTCGTTTCAGGATCAAAAAATACGATGACTGCCTCATGTTCGGCACGCAGTAACCCCGTCGCCGCGTCTTTCATCTGCAGTGCCGCCGTCACACTCTTGGTGCCCATTCGCGTAAATGCGCCAAGTACCTGCCAGGGATCACCCGCCGTAATCTCCTGCCGATAGTTGGTGGTGGATTTGCCGATTACGGTGTGCGCGCCGGATGCGTGGATCTCCCGCATGTCGATGCCGATGCAGGACCACAGGGTCAATGTCGCATCGTCGAAGGCATGGGCATACCAGCGCACGTTCATGTGGCCATAGTGATCGCAGTGCCACGGCATGGCTATGCCGCGGCTGATCGCTATCCACGGCACTGCTGACTGCTGCTCGCTCATTGTATTCCCCCTGTGGCAACCATTATCTTTGTCTGGCTGGAAAAGTCGAAACCCGTTAGCCAGCGCAGTCGTGGTGGCAGGCGCAGCGCACGGGAAGAGGCTGATCAGCCAGATGTGAGCAATAATCAAAAGCTACGGAACTCACGCTATGCCAGCCAACCGAAACGGCCTCAATCGCCGGGGTTTTATCGCCGCCGGAACAGCCCTTGGCAGCGCCAGTCTGGTGGGTAGTTCAATCGCACCCACGTTCGCAAAAGGTCGCGACGGTGCCACGGAGGTCGATGTCGCGATTGTCGGGGGCGGCTTTGCCGGCGCAACTGCTGCCCGCGAGCTGGGCAAGGCGGGATACAACGTCGCCCTGCTCGAGGCGCGTTGGCGTCTGGGCGGGCGTACCTGGTCATCCAAATTCGCGGGCGAAGATGTGGAACTCGGTGGGGCCTGGGTTCACTGGCTACAGCCCCACGTGTGGAGCGAGATGGAGCGCTATGGCCTCGGCGTCGTTGAAGACCCGTTTACCGGACTCGACAGTACCCGCGTGATGACCAATGACGGCGCGGTACACAATGTGCCGCCTGACCAGTTCCTGACCGACATTCGCGACGGTTTCCAAAAATTCTGTCACGACGTGTGGGAAGTTTTCCCCCGCCCCTATGAGCCGCTGCACAATCCAAAGATCCTAGAACTGGACAAACTGTCGTGCGCTGATCGCATTGCCGAACTGGAACTGAGCGCAACCCAGCGCATTCAGCTCAATAGTTTCATGACGCTCTACGGCGGCGAAGTGACACACAAGTTCGGACTGCCCGGCATGCTCAAGATCTACGCGGCCGGCGGTTGGAACTATGACGCTTTCGCTGACGCCGAATCACACTACCGCATCGAAGGCGGCACGCTGGCATTAATCAACCATCTGGTTGAAGACAGTGGCTGTGACGTCCGTTTCAACCAGGTCGTGACGGCGATTGAACACGGACCCAATGGCGTGCAGCTGACCACACACTCGGGGCAGCGCCTGTCCGCGCGCGCCGCGGTACTGACACTGCCGCTGAACTGTTATCGCGATGTTTCATTCAGCCCGGCCCTGCCGGCACGCAAGCAACAGTGGTTAAAAGAAGGCATGATTTCGAAAGGTGCGAAGCTCTACATTCACCTGAAGGAAAACCTCGGGCGAATTTTTGCCTTCTGCGACGAGGCGCGGCCGTTCAACTGGGTACAAACGCACAAATACGGCGACGATTTCGGCACCCTGCTCTCGATTACCGTGGCCCGCGCCGAGACCATCGATTTTGGCGATCCGGCCGCGATTGCAGCCGAAATCAGGCAATTGCTCGGCCCGGTTACCGTCGTTGCGACAAGCGGCTACGACTGGACCGCCGACCCCTACGCACGCGGCGCGTGGCCGGCTTATGGCGTCGGACAACTCAGCCGCCTGCCCGATTTACAACGACCGGAAGGTGCGCTGTTCTTTGCCGGTTCGATTACCGCCAACGGCTGGCACGAGTTCATCGACGGTGCCGTCGAGAGCGGGTTGCGTGCGGGCCGCGAGGTACAGGCTTTTCTCGGCGCCTGATTGCACGTTCAGGCAACGCCGGCCAGGGCGTCGTAGTACCTGACCGCCGTCAGACTTCCAACCACACGGCAATCGCCCTGAAGCAGCATGAGGACAGCGTTGACCGTGTTATCGGTGCAAAAATGTTGTGCGAGTCTTGCGCCCTGATCCAACGCGCTGGCTCGTTCGGTCTGCGTAAGCTTGCCAACGCAGACCGTGACGAGCCGCTGCCCCAGATCCGAATCGGGATCGAGCTTTCTTGCTTCGCACCTTTCTATGGAAGGCGCCTCGACATCAACAGTATTCGCGATCACGGTCGCTGCCGCGTCAGCGCTGGCGGCGGAATCGGCCAGCACAGTGACCGCATCGGCGATGCCCAGAGAGTACGAGCGTCCGCGCCAGCCGGACGTAACGACGCCCCCGATCTGGTCCGCTGCACCAACGGAAATCGTTGCCGGGAAACTCGCATTGGCTGGCATCCAATCGTCAGCCACAGCCGTCGCGATTTCGAATGGCACTGAAGTCGTATTCCAGATAGCGATGTCCCCACCATTATTGACGAACGCACGTGATATACATTCGTTATCCAGCACCATGGCATGGACAATCTCGTCGGCGACGCTGCCGGCGACGGCCGCCATCGGCGTCAAGCCATGCGCGGCGAACGGCACGGTTGCCCGCCACATGCGTTGCGCCACGGGCGTTTCCAGGCAACATTTCGGTTCAACCAGAGCGCGCAGCATCCCGAGCTCGCCGACGAGTTCCTCAAGCACTGACGCAAACCGCCGGTTCGCCTGATCGTAAGCCTGCTCGACCCCGTCGCGCTTACCCTCGACCCGAATCACGAGATCGATTGGCCCGTGTTGCAGGTGCAGGCGATTGCCGGGCAACCGCGCCACCTGCGGTCTGGCGAAACTCACACCGCCGCCCTCAACGTGGCACCGGATGGCGCGACGCCCGGGCGTCATCGGCCAGCACATCGGCCAGAGGCGTCACATATTCCATGTGACCGCCGCAGGCGGCGTATAACTCCGCCGGCAAAGTAAACTCAATCGGCGCAACCAGGGCCGGCGTTGGCACATACCCGAACGCATTGTCGGGAAGCTGCAACACATCCACCATCACGGTGATACCACCGCCCGGAAACACGTAGGATTCTGCCCCACCCATCGTGACGCGCGTCGTACGCTCCGCGACCGAACGTGTGATAGTGATTGGATTTGCAGTGACCCCCGCCCGCAGCGAACCACCGGCTCCGGCCTGGAACAAAATTGTCACCAATGACGGTTCACAATTCTCGCCGATACGCTCGACCACTGCATTCAGCGCAGCAGGCATCACCGTCGGGACCGGCACCAGTTCATCATTCAATTCGTAATACAGCGAATCTTCGCCGGTTGTCGTGGTCATCAACAGTCGCATGCCGGGTCGCGCTTTTTTGGCATCGATCTTTTTAATGATGCTCAATGGCTCTTCAACTTCCGTACCGCCCCAGCCAAGCCCCGGTTCGGAGACATTGAAGTACCGTCCGGGCGTCGAGCGGTGTCCGGTCAGTCGAATACCTGAGGCCTCCATGCCGAGATGCCGGCCGGCCTGGTGTTCGCTCAGTACTCCGGTGATGTGATCATCGACCACGACGACTTCATCGACCAGGCCCTGGAACTGCTGCGCAAACATGCCGATCGCAGCCGAACCACAGCCGACACGCATGCGACTCTCTGGCACCTCGTTGACAACAGGTGCAGCGCCGGCTTGCAAAACGACTTTGGCGCCATCATCGATCTGCACTTCAACCGCTTTTTTATTGCACAGCTCCAGCAACGCCTCGCAGGTGCGCGTCCCCTCTTTGCGCGATCCGCCCGTCAGGTGGCGCACGCCGCCGAGGGCGAGCATTTGCGAGCCGTACTGGGCTGTCGTGACGTGGCCAATCTGCTCGCCGTCATAGCGCACAGCCGCACATTCGGGCCCGAGGAAACGATCGGTATCGATCTTGGCCAGCACGCCGCAAAAGCTGAAGATGCCTTCAGTAACAACCGTGACCGTATCGATGCCCTCAAGCGCCTGCGACACAATGAACGGCGCCGGTTTGTAATCAGGATAGGTCGTACCAGCGCCAATACCGGTTACAAACGCGTCAGCGGGCGAGAGCATGTCGCCGCTCCAGTCGGCCGTGGCCTCAGCGAAGGCTACAACCGGGCGTTCGTCTGCCAATGCGCGTTCCGTGACGACCAGCGGATCAACCCGCACCAGCACGCCATCATCATTGGCATAGCGATCGCAGGCGCCGCTGCGGCCCGGTTTGATACGGCACAGCACCGGGCAGGCGTCGCAGCGCACAATGCCCTGTTCGGATTCAGCTGCGGAAGACTGTTCGGTCATCGTGCACTCTCAGCATCCCTGATTGCTGCCAACACGCGTTCGGGTGTTGCCGGCAGGTGCCGTAAAACGGCGCCGGTGGCGTGCCGGATCGCATTCAGAATCGCCGGTGCGGTCGGTATCAGCACGTGTTCACCGAGTCCCTTTGCGCCGTAAGGCCCCAGCGCGTCAGGATCTTCGATGAGCCGGACGTCGATATCCGGCACATCACCAAAAGTCGGGATCAGGTAGTCATGCAGGTTGTCGGTACGACCTGGTGTCCACGATTCCATAAGCGCCATGCCGATACCCTGAGCAATGCCGCCCTCGATTTGCCCCTCCACCAGAGTCGGGTTGATGGCGCAACCGACATCATGCGCTGCGGTCATGCTGCAAACCCTCACGGTGCCCAGTTTCGTATCGACCTCCACCACCGCGACCTGCGCGCCATAGCCAAAACTCGCATAGGGTTCTCCCTGACCGTTTTCATCCAACGGGGTGGTCGGTGGGTCAAACGTTTCTTCCGCCACGAACACCAGGCCGTCGTCATTCACCGGCAGTTCGGCGAGTTCAATGCTGGCATTGGTGTGACCATCGCTAACGACAACGCGGTCACCATCGAGCCTGAGCGACGATGATGCCGCCAGCCCGGCCGAGCTTGTTATCGCACGCTTAAGTGCTGTACCAGACAACATTGCAGCCTTGCCCGAAACGAAAGTCTGGCGTGACGCGGACGTCTTACCAGCGTCCGGTGTGCTGTCGGTATCGGCCGAAATCAAATCGAAATGTTCGATCTCGAGCCCGAGCGTTTGCGCACAAATCTGCGCCACCACCGTATTTGAACCCTGACCGATGTCGACAGCGCCCTGGTAGAGCCGCACGCGACCTTCCGGTGTTAAACCAAGTTTTATCGTCGAAGGGTTGGGCAGGCTGGTGTTGCCGCAGCCATACCAACAGCTGGCCACGCCGACACCCCGTCGGCGTTGGTCTGTAGTATCGGCATTAAACACTGCGACCGCTTCAAGCGCGTCAGCCCACGGCGCCTCTAACGCCGCCAGGCAGGCACGAATGCCGACCCCCTGATTGAACGTTTGTCCGGTGACAGTCTCGTCGCCGGCGACGAGTGCATTTTTGATGCGGAAAGCCAGCCGGTCGTGGCCAAGTCTGGCAGCAAGTTCATCGAACAGTACTTCCTGGACGATCGCAGACTGTGGCACACCAAATCCACGGAACGCCCCGGCCGGCGCCGAATGCGTATGCACCGCACGCGATCGCGCCTGGTATGACTTGAGGCGATACGGACCGGAAGCATGTACCGGGACCCGGTTGGCCACGGTCGGTCCCCACGATGCATAGGCGCCGGTATTGAATTCGCCGAAAAACGACATGGCCGTTAGATGGCCCTCGGTGTCGGTGCCGACTCGCGCCTGAATCCGACTCGGGTGCCGCTTGGTCGTACTGCGCATGGACTCAGGCCGGGAATAGGTAACCCTGACGGCCCGATCAAGGCGCCATGCGGCGAGTGCCAGCATCGGCTGAAAAGACAAATCAAGCTTGCTGCCAAATCCTCCGCCGACGGCACTGGGTAAAACCCGAATGTCCTCCGGCTGCAGGGCCATGATTCGCGCCAGCTCCTCCCGATCCATGTGGGGCGCCTGGGTGCTGCCGTAAACTTCCAGCCGGTCTCCCCGGCGAACGGCATAACCTGATTCGGGTTCGATGTAAGCATGTTCGACAAAGCCCGTGCGGAATTCACCTTCAGCGACGAATGCACTCTGATCCAGGGCCTGCTCAACATCACCGCGCTCGACAAAACCTTCAGTCAGTACATTGCCGGAGCGCGTATCGTGCACGGTTTCGGCACCTGTCGTCTGAGCGCTCTCCGTATCCAACAGCGGGGGCAGCTCGGTAAACGTGACGGGAAATTCGCGCGGGTCAAAGTCCTGCATGACATGCGCTTCGCCAATGACTGCGGCGACGGCCTCGCCCATAAACCGGGTCTCGGCTTCAGCAAAAACCGGTTGATCACGAAATGTCGGAATCACACCAAAGACGTTGTCGCCGGGAATATCCTCTGCGGTAAGAACCAGTGCTATCCCCGCTTTGCTGCGCACATAGGATTCGACCGCACCGAATTCAAAACGCGCGTGATGATAGGGCGAGCGCACGACCTTAAGCGTCAGCGCATCCGCCGGCGCTGCGTCATCACCAAACAGATCATCGCCGGTCAGTTTTGCCCAACCATCGATACGAGCCTGGCGTTGACCAACGGCGCCACCGGGCGCGGCCGCCGGCGATCGCTGGTCTTCAACCGACTGAACTGCAGCCACGATTTTTCGGTAGCCCGTACAGCGGCACAGGACGCCGCCGAGAGCGTCTTCCACGTCTGCCGTTGACGGCTGCGGCGTCGTGGTTAACAACGCCGCCGCAGTGACCAGCATGCCGGGGGTGCAAATGCCACACTGTGCCGCGCCATGCGCCAGAAAACTCTGTTGCAGAGGCTCACCCACAGCCGTATTTGCGGCCAGGCCTTCGACGGTGATCACTTCACGGCCATCGAGTCGACCGCCGGGCACCATGCAGGCACAGACCGGTGTGCCTTCAAGCAACACGGTGCATGCACCACAATCGCCGGCGTCGCATCCGACCTTGGTGCCCTTAAGGCCGAGGTGCTCACGCAATATATTGCTGAGTCGTTCCTGCGGCGGCGCCGTGACCGAAACGACCACGCCATTGACGGTAAACGTAAGTTCTATGCTGTCGGCATCTGCCGCGTGCTGACTCATGACACACTCGCCACACTGTCGATGAGCACGCGCCGAATGATCTCCGCCGCTGCTTCGAGTCGGTAGGCACAGCTGCCTCGCACGTCGTCGATGGGCGCGAGCCGTTGCAAACGATCTGATGTTACATACGTTGCGATTCGCTCGTCCGCAACCACGCCAACGAGCGACGATTCAAGCTCTGGCAAGCGAGTTGCGACTTCAGAACACGACCCCACCGCTATACGTGCAGACGAGACGCAGCCTGTCTCATCGATCACGATTTGTGCGGCGACCATCGCGATGGAAATCACCAGGTATCGCCGCGATCCCAGTTTGTAAAACCGACTTGGCGCATGCTCTTCCCTGCGCGGGACGATGACCGCAGTCACGAGTTCGTTGTCTTTGAGGAGAGTCCTGCGGTTGCCAAGGATAAAATCGCTCAGCGCCGCCACCCGCCGACCTTCGACCGAGGACAGCTCGACCTCGGCATCAAGCACCAGCAGCGGTGGCACGCCGTCCGCAGCCGGCGATGCATTGCACAAGTTCCCGGCGATCGTCGCGACGTTCTGAATCTGCCCGGCACCAACCTCGCGACCAGCCTGCTTCAGTGCATCGAAGCAGGCAGGGAGTTGCGTATGCCGGAGCTGCGTCCAGGTAACCAGCGGACCGATTCGCCACCGCTGTTCATTACCCTCGACCGTTCCCAGCGACGACAGGGCCGACAAATCCAACAGCGGACGGCGCGCGCCCTCCACCCGTGCCGGGTAGACATCTGTACCTCCGGCAATCACACACCACTCACCGCTGGCGCGCAATTCGAGCGCCTCAGTCAGCGAACTCGGCAATACGTAGGGCATCAGGCAGTTTTGATAAATTTGTTTGTATACATATGAGTTTCATAGAAGCTGTAGCGGCAGTCAAGCGCCTTCTTTACGCAAGCTGGATCAGCTGGCTCGCAATTGCGGCGCTCGCTATATTGTGCCATCCAAAAACCGGCAAGCAGGCGCGACTTTCATGAACAATAACAACAGCCAGCAGCGAATCTGGAGGGCCTGCCTGTGCA
>CAXGUU010000106.1:0-10525 GCA_964012875.1 uncultured bacterium | reverse complement strand
TCAAATACGTCACCGACACTATAGTCGTCGAAGTAGCGCGATTTCGCGGCTATATCGGCGCCACTCACCGCTTATCGAGGGGCACATAATCCCGCTGGCCATAGCCCGTGTATAGCTGCCGCGGGCGACCGATACGTTGACTCGGATCTTCGATCATCTCGTTCCATTGAGCGACCCAGCCGGTGGTGCGCGCGAGCGCGAACAGGGCGGTGAACATGTCGGTCGGAAATCCCATCGCTTTCAAGGTAATGCCGGAGTAGAAATCGATATTGGGGTAGAGCTTCTTCTCTATGAAGTATTCATCGGACAGCGCAATTTTTTCGAGTTCCATGGCGACATCGAGCAGGGGGTCGTCGGTAATGCCGAGTTCGTTCAACACCTCGTGACAGGTCTGCTGCATGACGCGCGCTCGCGGATCGTAGTTCTTGTAAACGCGGTGCCCGAAACCCATAAGGCGGAAAGGATCATTTTTGTCCTTGGCCTTGTTAACGAACTCGGGAATGCGATCGACTGAACCTATTTCCGACAACATCTTGAGCGCGGCTTCGTTCGCGCCGCCGTGCGCGGGGCCCCACAGACAGGCGATGCCGGCGGCGATGCAGGCGAACGGGTTGGCGCCGGAAGAACTGGCGAGGCGGACGGTTGAGGTCGAAGCGTTTTGCTCGTGGTCGGCATGCAGAATAAAGATGCGATCCATCGCCCGCGACAGCACCGGGTTGACTTTGTAATCTTCCGCCGGCACCGCGAAACACATTTTCAGGAAGTTCGACGTGTAATCGAGATCATTACTCGGATAGACGAAAGGCTGGCCGACCGAATACTTGAAAGCCATGGCGGCAATCGTTGGCATTTTGGCGATAAGGCGGCGGCTTGCCACCATACGCTGGTACGGGTCATTAATGTCGGTCGAGTCGTGGTAGAACGCCGACAAAGCGCCGACGACACCACACATGATCGCCATAGGATGGGCGTCACGGCGGAAGCCGGAGAAGAAGTCGTGGAGTTGTTCATGCACCATGGTGTGGTGCGTGATGGCGTGCTCGAATTCGGCGTATTCAGATTGATTCGGCAACTCGCCATTCATCAGCAAATAGGCGGTCTCGACAAAATTGCTTTGCTCGGCGATCTGGTCAATCGGAATGCCGCGGTAGAGCAGTACGCCGGCGTCGCCATCGATATAGGTAATCTTCGATTCGCAGCTGGCGGTCGATGTGAAACCGGGATCGTATGTGAATTGTCCGGTTTGGGCATACAGTTTCGAGATGTCGATAACGCTGGGCCCAACGGTACCTTCCATAATCGGAAAGCCATAGTCGCTGCCTGATGTCGTCATCGTAGCTTCTGAATTTTTAGAATTACTCATCGCAAAGCTTGTCCTGTTTCTGCTATTCCTTTTCACCTGCACGAGCAAACGCGACCGCGCATCGTCCGGGTTATCGACGTTTGCTTGTAACAGAGTCGAACGGCGCATCCCCCGATGCGCCGGGCGCGCAAGAATCTACACCAAACGCGCGCCTTAATGTTAACCGCCCGTGAAAACTTTCGTAAGTTGGTCGAATTGGCTGTAAACGTGACGCGATCATTAGAGGATTAGCATCCATCTGTCCCGAATTTGAAGTCAGGCCGCCGGTTGTCGCGCCCATTTCCGGCCCGCTTTGAAGAAGTTACATACCACCGCCGGTGCCCACCGTCATGCTCGTCAGAAAAACATCGTCAGCCCGAGTACGATCAGGGCCCAGTACAAGGTCCGCACGTAGCGTGTCGGATCAATTTTCGAGGCGATGTATGCGCCGAGTACGTTAGCGCCGACAATCGCTGGCACAGACCACAACAATAATTTAAAGACGTCTGCTGTCCATAGCCCGGTCGCAGCATGTCCGGCGCAAATAATGATCGCGCTCGGAAGAAAGAAGCCCTGCAGGGTTGCTCTGAATTTCTGTGCGTCCCAGTGAGCAAGCGCACCATAAATGACGACCGGTGGCGCATTGGTGTTATAGGCACCGCCCAACAGACCGCTCAGAAATCCGCAGACGCAGGCGACAGCGCGGGATTCTATTCGGGGTAATTGGTGACTCAGCAGGTTCCAGCCGCTGTAGGCGACAATCACGGCCCCCAGCATGTACTCCAGCCACGGACCATATACAGCTTTAATGAAGTAGAGTCCGAGCGGCAGGCCGAACAGGGAGGCAGTCAAGAGCAGTCCCGCGGCGCGAAAATCAGCATGACTCCGCTGGGTCGATAACACGATGCATACCGTGGTCAGCGCGCACAGTCCGACCAGGGGCGTGGCGATATCGAGCCCGAACCGGCTGACCAGGAGCGGCATCGCCACCAGCGCCGTGCCAAACCCAAAACTCGCGTGCACGATCGTCGCGGCGAAAACGATTGCGGCAGCCGCGACAATATCAGTCGGACCGAGCATCATCAGAGCCGGCCTGACCCGGGGGGCTGCCTACTTCTGTTGCCAGTTGCCGCCGTTGTCGCGGTAGTACCAACCGGGTCTGCCTTGGCCACCCAGCGCTTGGCAAACACTTGCCGAATATGGTCGATCCGTTCCGCATGACCGTTGATTCGAGCAATTTCCTTTCCCAGTCGGTGTTCTGCTGGGTCACAAGCTGCCGCAGCGCGTTGCGCGCTTTCAATGGCACCGCATTGGCATCGCGAATGTCCGGTAAGCCGGCTGCCGTCAGCCCGATAGCGCCGGAATCGAGGTGCGGGCTTAACTTTCGGAAAGCGCTTTTTGAGTGATTGCTCGAGCGCGCGAGAGGCGGGAGAGGTCGTATCAAAGTTCACCTGGGCGTTGGCCGCAGGGATAATGACATCGAACACTCGTGCAAACAGGCGATGCACGAGCGGCGTAACGGCGCTGGCCCCCACATCGGCGCCGCTATCGAACTCGGATTCGCCACGTACTTCGTCGATGCTCCGATCAGCGGCCTGCTCGGCGGCGCGCGTACCGTCACCGTTACTCCAGGCGAGTCCCCGAATACCGATCGCCGTATCCAGACGTGGATGCAGACCCGGGTAAAAACCCAACTCCAATTTCAGCGCCCCGGCATAGATGTCGAATTCCGGCAGCATGTCGGAGAAGATTTCGAGCTGTGGCGCGTCGACTTCGACCTCAAGCCGACGGTCATTGGCGCGGCTATCCAGGATCACTGTTATTTGCGCCGCATCATTACCGGAGCGCGCGAACAGCGCCCGCATCATTCCCGTTGCGACCTTGTACTCGACACTACCGGTCAATGCATAAACCTGCTCGTTGATAGCCAGGGCTAATTGCAACCGTCCGCACCTGATACTGCGGAGGTCCAGCTCAAGCGCGTCGCAACTGCCATGCAGGTTGTCGATGGTCTGTTTGAAAGCATCGATCGCGATTTTCTCAATCTTGAGATTCATTCCGGACCCGCGGTCTCGGCGGTGATCGATCGTGATTTGAATGTCGTCTGCCCGCAGCGGCCCCCGTCTGAATTGTTCGATAAAAAGATCGCTTAGTGCCGGCTCGCTCGCGCCTGCGAAGCATGCGAACCCGAACAACATCGTAAGCAGACACAAAACCGGCGCTGGTCTCATCGCTGCACCGGCGCGTGAGCTTCGGCTGATCCGGCTCATTAGCGCGAAACGGCGCTCAGTGCCGCGCCCGTCCTACCCGATAGCCGAAACGCGGGAAATGCACGTGTATGCGCGACGTCCGCGGATGGGTACTCGCGATCGTGATTTGCTCGCGGTTCATACTGACAAGTTCGCCAATCGCGGGTGAATGCTGATCGAACGGCGTGATGATAACGGGCTCGCCTGGCTTGAGACCTTCAGGATTCGCTTCAACGCCCCGGATCACCGCTGCAGGGTCGGCGTCACGGGCCTCGGCAATGGCGCCTTCGGCATCGATTTCCGTAGCCATACCATGACCGACCGCCTCGATTCGCGCGGCCCACGACTGCACCCGGGCCAGCTCCGGATAGATGGTGTCCTGGCCGGTTATCACGCGCAAGAACCACGGCGCTTCGTACAAGGCGAAATCAGCGACACTGATGCCCTCCGGCAGCACATAATCGCCACCATGCGACAGCAGTGCATCCAGCCATTGCAGCTGAATTTCAGTTTGTGCCTGGTACTTCGCGGCAGACGCCTTAACCTGAGCAACCGATGGCTGTGGTTTGCCGTGCAGTCGCGCTCGATCGGCGTGAAAAGCGTCTGGAAACGCGTCCGCGCGGGTACCTGTAATGTACAGGGCTAAAGGCCGCATGAGGCTCTGCTCCGCCCAACAAATCAGGGCGTCACAATGGGCACGCGTCGCCGCCGAAGTATCCGGGTAAATCGAAGATGCCGGATAGCGTCTTTCGAGTTCTTCGATAATCAGGCGGGTGTCGCAGTAAATATCAGCGCCGATCTGCAGCGCCGGAGTGCGACGGTAGCCAGCCGTCAACGGCGTGTAATCGGGTTTGGGTTCGTAAGCTGGAATCGTTACTGACGACCACGACAAGTGCTTGAGACCCAGGACCAGGCGAACCTTTTCCGAGAAGTTGGAGAAGTCGTAATGGTGAAGGATGAGGTTAGACATGGCGACCGGAGGGGGTAGCGGGCCTGTTCACGTCAGAGAATCCAAAAACCCGGCCAGCGCCTGGTTAAATTCCGCCGGACGTTCAAGATTCGAGACGTGTGCGGCGTCAAGTTCCACGTAGTGCGATCGTGAAACGCTTGCGTGCATCTCACGCATCGCCGCGGCCGGCGTGCCGAAGTCATGCATACCGGCGATAAAAAGCGCGGGTAAGGTGATTTCGCCAACACGCTCAGCATAGTCGAGCGTCTTAAGCGCACGACAACAAGCCAGGTAACCCGGTACCGGTGTCGCGGCAACCATCGCCCGGACTGCGGCCACCCTTTCGGGTTCGCGCTCGATCATGGGTTCGGTGAACCAGCGCGCGATCGTGCCGTCCAGGACGGCCTCCAACCCTCCATCCTCGACTGCCGTGATGCGTTCATTCCAAACCGCGCGGGCTTCATCAGAGAATCCGGCGACGCAGTTACAGGGCGTCAGGCTGTGAAAGCGCCCGGGGTGCCGTATGCCCAGACTGAGCGCGGTCATGCCTCCCATAGAAAGTCCGACAAAATGCGCTTTGTCGATCGACAATCCGTCCATCAATGCAACAACATCATCGGCCAGATCGTCAAATGTAAAGGCGCTTGTCACCACTTCTGTACCGCCATGTCCGCGTTGGTCGTACCGCAGAATCCGAAAGCGATCCGAGAAATGCGCAGCCTGCCCCGCCCACATTTCAAGGCTTGCACCCAGAGAGTTCGAGAAAATCAGTACCGGCGCGCCCGCCGCGCCTTCGAGTTTGTAGTTCAGGGTGACCTGCGGGGTTTTTAGTGTCGTCATGAATGTTTGTCCCGATTCAATGCGTGGTTGACGGCTGGCATCACTTCTTCGGCCATCAGTTGCATAGACCGTCGAGCAGATGGTCGAGCATGGCTACCTGCGCCGCGACCGCAGCAGGGTGGGTATTTGGTAAGTTGACCGTGCCACTGCCGAGTTGGATTTTCGATGTCAGGGGCGCAAGACTGGCAAGGAACATCAGTGACGAGGTGATGGTCTCGGCCGTATCAGTCACATGCTCGCCGACGAACGCCTCGGCGAAACCCAGTGTTTCGGCGAGCAGAATGGTGTCGCGATCTTCAGCCAAAGTCTGCCGGTAGTCCCGCCCCGGCGGGTGTAACGGCATAGTGAAATAACTGAGATTCAAATCATTTGTCCGATAAGCTGGGTCTTCGGTCGCGGTTTGTGCGTCACGTTCAATAACCGGTGACTTCAAGTTCCAGAAGTGCCGGACCGTCAAAAGCCAGCGCGTCATCCAGCGCGCTCTCGAAGTCATCAGCCGTGGCGACCCTGGCGCCGAACAAGCCGAATGAACGGGCGTACATCGCGAAATCAGGATTATGGAGCGTGGTCCCAATATTACGCCCCGGGTAAAGGCGAGCCTGGTGCATTTCGATCGTGCCGTAGCGGTCGTTATTGAACACGATGATGAGCGGACTGGCACCATACTGAACGGCCGTCGCCAGTTCATTTCCGGTCATGAGCATGCCACCGTCTCCAACACATCCGACGACCCGTCGTGCCGGCTCGGTCAGCGCAGCACCGACAGCGGCCGGGACGCCAAACCCCATGGCGCCATTAATCGGCGCCAGTAGACGGCCGGGACGCGCATAAGCCCGACATCGCTGTGGCCAAATCGAAAAGTTGCCGGCGTCGCCGGTGACGATTGTGTCTTCGGGCAGGCGCGCATTAATGCGGGTCATCACTGCGGCTAAATCTATGCCCCCGGCATTTGAATCGGGCGGCGGCAAATCCCGCCAGCCTGCAGCCAGGGACTCGCACCAGGGGCCGGCTGTGGTCCACTCCGGTTCGCTCGAACTTGCCAGCGCGTCCGCGGTTGCCCCGGCGTGTGCGACCACACTCAGATCGACCTCGTAATTGAGTCCAATCGTGTCGCTATCGGGGTAAACGTGTATCAGACTGGGTGCGAGTCCGTTTCTGAACAGCTGATAGGCCCGGGTTGTCGGTTCATCCAGTCTTGCCCCCAGCACTAATACACAATCAGCGGTTTCGACCCTTGACCACACAGCGTCGGGCGTGCCCAAGCCCAACACGCCGGCGAAACACCGATGGCGGTTGTCGAACAGATCATGGCGCCGGAAAGCAGTCGCCACTGGAATTCCATGCCGGTTGGCGAAACGCTCCAGCGCCGCGCATTCTTCGTCGCGCCAGTCGCCGCCACCGACGATGATCAGCGGACGCTCGCTCGCTCGCAGTCGGGCCAGCACCGCGCCGGTCTCGTCCGGCGTTGGCTGAAGCCGTTGCGGCTTTTCATAAACCGCCCTCGCGGACGAAGCACTCGCGCCAAGAACATCTTCAGGACAGGCAACCACCACCGGACCCTGCCGCCCGCCCTCGGCGATCTTGAAGGCGCGCGACATCGCGCCCGCCAGCGCATTCTCGTCCTCGACCTGACACACGTCTTTAACCATTGTAGAGAACAACGACGCGTAGTCGACTTCCTGAAACGACTCGCGTCCGAGGAACTCGCGTTCAACCTGGCCGACCAATACCACGAGCGGTATCGAGGCCTGCTGCGCGACATGCAGTGCAATCGCAGCATTGGTCGCGCCGGGTCCGCGGGTCACTAGGCACACCCCGGCGCGACCCCGCAAGCGCGCGTTGGCGCAGGCCATGAACGCTGCGCCGGATTCGTGTCGGCATGAAATGACGCGCACGCGATCACTGCGATCGTATAGTGCATCCAGCACGGGCAAATAACTTTCACCAGGCACGCAGAACACGTGCTCGACGCCGGCCTTCGCGATGACAGTCGCGATGGCTTCGCCACCGGTAGCAGTAATAGTTTCTGTTTGTGTCATTGTACGTTGGTCTGCCCGTTCGTCAGTCAGAGCATACCGGCTGCAGTATATCGGTGGGCGGCCCCGCAGTACTTTGGCATAGAATTGCCGGTCCGAATTCAGTGGGGGCCCTACATGGCTGAACACAGCGTCAAAATTTTCTTCAACTTCCGAAGCCCCTATTGTTACCTGGTGTCGCGTAGCCTGTTCGAGCAGTTCGAATCGTATAAAGCCGACATCAAATGGCGCTCGCTGGGGGGCTGGGACGGACGCTCACCGCCCGATCGTGCCAAAGTCAAAGTACCGCTAACCCGCCAGGATGTGTCGCGCTGGTGCAAACGATTGTCGATTCCTTTCAACCCGCCGCCGATCACCACCGACCCCACGCCGGCGGCTAAGCTGGCCTTTGTCGCGGAAGACAACGGCTGCCTGCCTGCTTACGTCAAGGCAGTGATGTGGGCGGAATGGGCTGAAGGTCAAGACATCGGCGAAGCCGCCGTTTTGCGCGCTGTGGCCGAACCTCTCGGCATTTCAAATGCGGCCGTCGATGCAGGCCTCGCAAACGAGGCCTACGACCAGCGACTGCGGGCGAACTGGGACGAAGCAAAATCGCTGGGCGTCATTGGCGTACCAACGTTCGTCATCGGTGAAGAGATCTTCTGGGGTAATGATCGCCTCGATTTCCTGCTGGAGCATCTGGACGACCTCGGACTGAAACGCTAGAGTCAACGAATCATTCCAGTGCGCGAATATCAACGTCGCATGAATCGACCGTGCAATCGCACGCGGTTATCGGCGATAGCGACCGCCTCAGCACTGCGCGCTTGTAGGCCCGATCAGTCTTTGAGGTAACCGAGCTCCGCCATCATTTCTTCTTTACTCACTTTGAGCTGCGGTGCCAGCCTGACTTTCGTGCCGATTTCTTCGGGCGCTCCATCCGCACAAAAGCCGTCGTCATGCGAAACTGTTGCCTCATACTGCGCGCCGGACGGCGTTCGCACATAAATTGAATCGAAGTAGTCGCGATCTTTAACATCGGAAACGTCGGTGTAACCCATCCCTTCCAGGTGAAACTTGAGCTGGTCCTGCTGCTCATGGTTGCCGATTTGCAAAGCCATGTGGTGAATAGTGCCTTCACCGACAGTCCAGCTACCCGGTTTTCGATCGGGCTCGATGTCAAAATCGATCAGCGCACCGCTACCACCCTCGCCGAGTTCGTAGCGCACCCGACCGGATTGATCCGCCGTTCGCTTGTCGCCCTAGCCGAGCTGCAGGAATTCATCCATCATCTTCATGTCGCGGGTGGAGGCACCAATAAAATGCGTGCCTTGAATCATCATGTCGGCAGGTACCGGTCCCTTGGTGTGCGGCGTACGCTAATCGTCAGCCACCGCGACTAGTGAATAATCGGCACCGCACGGATGCTGAAAATCGAGATACTGCTCACCAAAGCGTTCTTTATCGGTGACCTCGAAACCGTGCGGGGTCAGATGTCGGCGCCAATACTCGAGCGCCCCTCGGGTATTGAGAGACTGACGTAACCGACCTGACCCGAGCCCTTGCCACCTTTGACGCCGACGTGTGCAACCGGAAATGTCGTCACCAGCGAACTTTCTTCGCCTGTATCGTTGCCGTAATAGAAGTGATAGTTCGGCTTCGGCCCGTCGTAGAAGGCTGTCTTTTTGACGTTTTTGAAACCAAGGACCTTAGTGCGGAAATCGTAGTCTTCCTGCGCCCCACCGGGCTTGGACTCCCAACTTCCCTTCACCACATTGGCATTGGAGCGGGCGATCTCGACCGCATCGTCAGCATCGTGCTCGAGCAGCCGCCGCAAAACCCAGGGCAATTGCAGAAACGGCGATCATGGCATTACTCGAGCAGGCTCTCGCTGGAACGCGCCCCGCGGGCTGAGCTTTCGGTCAGCCGAACTGATAGCGAACCGTCGCCAACTTGCCTACCATGAACGCGTGACGCGATTCCCGGAGAAACTGCGTGATTGATCTCTACACCTGGTCAACCCCGAATGGCCGCAAGGTTTCCATCATGCTCGAAGAGCTCGGCCTGCCCTACCAGGTGTATCCGATCAACATCCTTGAAAACGAGCAGTTCGATCCGAATTTTCTGCGCATCAGCCCCAACAACAAGATTCCGGCCATCGTCGACAATGAAAATGGCACGACGATGATGGAATCGGGCGCTATCCTGCTTTACCTCGCGACCAAGTACGGACAATTTCTACCCGAAGACGAACCGACCCGATGGCGTACGATCGAATGGCTGATGTGGCAGATGGCCGGCGCCGGCCCGATGCTCGGGCAGGCCCATCATTTCGTCCATTTCAATCCGGACAAATCGGAATACGCCAGGGCGCGTTACAGTAGTGAAGCTGCGCGCCTCTATGGCGTCCTCGACGAGCGCCTCAAAAACCACACCTACCTCGCCGGCGACACCTACACCGTTGCCGACATCGCCACCTGGCCCTGGATCGCACGCTATGAATGGCAGGGCGTTGAATTCTCCGCCTACCCGAATGCCCTGCGTTGGTATCGCGAGATTGCTGCGCGCCCCGCGGTGCAGGCTGGCTTTGTGATCCCCAACGACGCCGCCATTCCCGACCCGGGCCAGGGCTAGCGGGATAACGGCAACCATGCAGTACGCAGTCAGCCTAATAAATGGGGCCGGCGAGGTAGTTCACTTCGACGCACCTGCAAACCGCCCGCTCTTCCGCTCGGCCTACGACGCAGGCTTGGTACTCACAACGGGTTGTCTGCAGGGACGTTGCGCAATCTGCCGCGCTCGCCTGATCTCCGGTCACGTGAAGAGCCTGCGCCGGGCTTCGAAAAATGCAGTGGCGGATCCGGCCGATCGTGCGGATGGCTGCGTGCTGCTGTGCGCGGTTGGCCCGGCCAGCGACGTAGTGCTCGAACCCTTAGGCCCGTGGCGTCCGCGAAAGGCGTTCGTCGACGAACGCGGGTAGTCGCGCAGCGCTTTGCCCTCCCCGCCCGCGGCGTATTATCAAACCAATGGTGTCGAGGCGCGCAAAACATAAAGCGTTTTTAAACTGGGGGTCAGCGGTCGCAGGCACAAACGGAAATAATTTTCAGGAATTACGAAAAACGTTTCATCG
>CAXGUU010000105.1:0-10648 GCA_964012875.1 uncultured bacterium | reverse complement strand
CTGGTCGCTCGAAAACACGCGGTCCTTAACTTCTTCAGACAGCGGTGCCGGCGGTGCGCCGTATTGTTCATACAGATACAACACGACTTCTTCCGGCACCGTCGTCCAGCGCTCACCGGTAACAACATTCAACACCGATTGAATACCGATCAATTGCGAGAACGGCGTCGCTGATATGGGGTGCCCCATCTCTTCGCGCACGCGCACCGTTTCTTCCAGCACTGCTTCAAGGCGGTCTTCCATGTCGTATTGCGCGAGCTGCTTTTTCAGTGTGCCGGTCATGCCGCCGGGCAGGTGATGGCGATAGGCAAAGGCGCTGTACTCGTTTGGTACGCCCACGTCCCAGCCTTCCTGCCGGGCGATTTGCTCGCAATGATCTGAAATCAGTGGCAGTACTGCTTCGTCGATTGAATGCTCGTGGCCAAGCCAGCGCACGTTTTCAAGTGTCTGTTCGGTAGACGGCAGCGACGGTCCGTTGGCCATCGACCGGGCGCAGGTGTGCAGGCAATCTGCGCCTGCCTCAATCGCGATGACATAGTTGAGCGCGCCCATGCCGGTGGTGTTATGGAAATGAAACTCAATCGGCTTTTCGCCCGCCGCCTTTAACAAGGCGGGTACCAGCGTGCGTGCGTGCTCCGGCGAGAGTATGCCCGGCGCGTCCTCGACATAGATACCGCTGATAGTCGGCCAGCTCGCCATCTCGGCAACCCTCGCGGCAAACCATTCGTCGGTGTGCACCGGGGATATGCCGTACATGATGGCGCCCATGGCTTTTGCTCCGGCAGCATCGATGGTGATCGACAGGCGCCGCATCTGTTCAAGGTTGTACAGGCAATCGTAAATCCAGAACTGGTCGATACCGTGGCGGGTCAGGGTCTGAACGTAGAGATCCATCATCGCATCGGGTGTCATACCGAAGGTGCCGATGCGGTTTTGGCAGACCGGCGCCCGCAGTTCGCTGGTCGGCATCCACTGCCGCCACATGTCGAGTGACTCCCAGGGATCTTCGTGGCTGTAGCGTACGCTGCACTCCATCAGCGAGCTGCCAGTGACCTCGATCGCGCGGAAACCGGCCTCGTCCATCTGCCGCGCCACGCGCTCCAGCATCCCGCCGCGCAGCCGCATGCCCCACAGGCTTTGCTGCCCATCACGAAAAGTCTGCTCAACGATGTCGATATGTGCCATGGCTAATCCAGACCTGAGTCGGGCTCAGGATGCTTTCGGTGCGGGGTAGGAATTTTTTGGATCCGGTTTCTGATCAGACGGCGCCTGCGAATAGTCCCCGAACAAATCGTCACGCCGTGCGACCGCGGCCGGCACCCCGGCCTTTTCCGCGAATTCAATGAACTCCAGTGCCTCGGGCGTATTACGCATCAAGCCATCGATAATTGAACCCAGCAACTGGGTCGATTTCAGACCCTGATTTTCGTACACCTGATTGACCACCAGTTTCATTGCAGTCAATTGGGACATTGGAATCGAACACAGTTCTTCGGCGAATTTATACGCTTCGGACTCCAGTTGCTCAAACGGCACCGACTTGTTAATCAAACCGCACTCGACGGCCTCCGGCCCGGACAAGGGCCGGCCGGTCAATGCCAGCTCCTTGGCTTTGGCCATTCCCAGGCGATGCACCCACATGCCGGCGTGGTGGCAACCCCACATGCGGGAATAGGGCGTACCGATGCGGGCGTCGTCGCTCATAATCACGATATCGGCACACAGCGCCATTTCGCTGCCGCCACCTAGTGCCCAACCGTGGACCATGGCGATAACCGGCTTGGTGCTGTGCCACAGCGACATGAACTTTGGTACCCAGCCGGTGACCGGTGATGAGGTCATGGCGAAGTCCTTACCGGCATCCCACTGACCCGAGGTGGCCAGCCCGTCATCCCATTGATGGAATCCGTCGCCGAAATTGAACCCGGCACAGAAGGCGCGCCCGGCCCCGCGCAAAACAATGCATTTCACAGCCTGGTCACGCACCGCCTCGGCGACCGCCGATTCAAGCTCATCGGTCATCGGCGGCACGATAGTGTTCATGTTGTCCGGCCGATTGAGCGTAATCGTGGCGACGGGGCCTTCGGTTGAATAGACCAGGGTTTCGTAACTCATGGGTGTGTCCTCGTTGCAATACGTGTCGTCTGTGCCTGGCACCCGAAAGTCGGGCCATGGTGCGGCTAGGGCTCCCTGACGCGCCCTGACAGGCGCAACAGGTCTTCGTGCATTTCAAACCATACGGTGTGGTAGCTCAGTACTTTCACACCGCTCATGTAGTCGATCTCACCGTCCAGCACACGGTCATAAGCGTCATCCAGCAGCTGCGGATAAACCGCCAGCCGCGCTTCGAAATCAACGAAAGCGCTCAGAATCGGCAGCGCGCGCTCATGCAGCGCATCGAGCTCGTCGATGACGCGAGCGTCATAAGCCTCGTCCGTGTGATCGTTCGGCACGCTGGCTCCGGCAACATCCATGGTTTGCCAGCGCGTCATCAAAGCGAGGAGTTGTCGGTTAATCCCTTCAAATCGATCGTAGGCCTCGCCAAATCCCGCCGCGGCACGGTGCGAGGCACACAGCTGCGGGTACAAATAATCCAGCCAGTCACGACCCGCCGGTGTCACGACGTATTTGCCGTCGGCGTCGTGCGCCAGCCCATGTTCGACTGCTTGTGAAAGTGCCCGCGCGATGGCCGCGGGCTCACTGTGCATCAAGGTAGCGACATCGTCCGCGCTGCCTGATTTTTTAACTGCAAGACCGTGCACGGCGAGGAACACCGTATCTGCCGCCGAGCGCGGCTGGTAACGGCCTGGTTCACGGGCACGGCGAATCGCGTTCATTTGTTCGCGTGTCACCATGGCACCACGGTCTTTGAGCTCACCGGACCGCTGCTGTTCGACGCAGTACAGCGCGCGGGCGAGCGGCGTATCGGCGTGGGTCCGCACCCAGCTGTCATCGAGGTAGCGATAGTCGGGCTGGCAACTGCTTGGCGTGAATTCGCGAACCGCCGCATTGTATTCGTCGAGTGACAACTTGCCGCGTGTCGTCAGATAAGGACCGGCTTTTTCATCCAGCGAAGTCCAGCCTGCAGGCAGCGGCCCGGTCGTCGCAGTGAACTCCTTATCGCGCAGTACGGAGTACGGTACCGGCGTCCACATGTCCCCCGGCGCGTCGGCCCACTTGCTCATGTTGTAACTCGAACCTTGCTGCGCCGGCAGAGAGATAAGTCCCAAAAGCTCGGCCAGGTAGTCGCGTGCGTACTCATCGTTTAACAACGGTTTTACCGCCTGTGCCCGCGCGTCAATCGTGAACCAGTCCTGAGGTTCGTAAATTCCACCGACGTGAAACATGTCCTTGGCGACCGCGGCGTACATCATCGCACCGGCATCGATCATCTGATCGCGCGACCAGCCGGCCATGCGCTTCCATAATTCACGCGTGGCGATGCTGAGAGTTTCTCTTTCATGTTCGAGGAAATCCGCCATGCTCGCGGCGCTGTCCATGGCGACAGGAAGTTCGCCGTCGCTCAGGAAGTCGGAGGTGTAGAGGCCCACGGCGATCACATTGTCATGCTCGAAAGCGGGTTGTGCCTCGAAACTCGCCCAGTCATCGACAATATTGAAATGCGTGTCTTTCATGATCGTGGGAATCGTGAGGTTATTGTAGGTAACCTGCTCAGCCACGCCATCGAGCCAGGGCAAATCACACTCGCCCATGTCAGCGAATCCGCGCACCAGCATTTCCTCGTTGTCACGACAACGATACGGACCGTGATTCCAGATGCCCAGACGCGACTCGCAGTGCGAAAGCAGCGCATATTGATTCGCCGTCGACATGAATTTTTTAAGCGCATTATGCAGGCGGTCGCCACGGCGCATACCAATCGCATCGGCCTCGAAAACCTGCAGGCGGCGCTCGGACAACAATTGTGCACGGAGGTTGTTATCCGAAGGCAGCACATGCGCGTGGTTGCGGTGGTAAGCGAGATTAACCCGCTCGGCAAAATCCTGGACAAAGACCAGATCGTCGAGCGCATCGGTGGATCGCATGAGACCCAGTTCGATCAGTGTCTGACGCCCGGCGAGGTAGAACTCCGGCACGCAGGACAGGCTGATGATGTTGCCCTTGGTTGAGCATTCGCGCAATCGATCGCCGACTTCCTCCGGCGTGACCACAGCCGCGAGCTTACGCAGCAGTTCGGGATAACGATAAAAGGCCTGCAGATAAGACACCACCATGTAGGCCGGCACCGGAAACAACTTTGATTCCTGCACCGTGCGCGTTGTGCAGTGAAGAAACCAAGTGTCGGCGTTCTTGCGCATCCACGCGTTGAGGCGCAGGAGATCGGTGTAGTTGTGCTCGTGCGCAATCGTCATTGGAGCTTCCACACCCGTGCCCGGCCCAGGCCATCGGCGTCTTCATAGGGCGGCTTGGCCGGTACGCTGTATTCGACCTGTACCCGGTCACCCTCGGCCAGCCCCGTGACCTCGGCGTTCATCAGGCACGGGATCTGGTACTCGCGCGTCAGGATTCCCAGATGCGAGCGCACCGATCCACCCTTGCAGACCACGGCTTTGAAGCCCTCAAGTATCGGCGCGGTAAGCGTGCCACCGGAATCATCAATGATGGCAACGGTGTCTTCCGGTACACCGTCGCTCAAGAGCGCCATCACGCGTTCGACGCTGCTGATGAAGCGTGCAACGCCGGTGACGTCCGCCGGCACATGAAAAACATTGTCGCCGGCGCCGGCCACCTTGCGCCCCTGCTCGTCCATCGGCATTTCGTCCAGCGACCCTTCGGCCACGGGCACCTGGTATTTTTCCGACGCTTCGCTGACAGAAATCCCCGCTGACATTTCGAAGCGCAGGCCGGTTGCCAGAATCTCACCCTCAAGCGCCTGATATTCGGCCGCCGTCAGCGCGAGCGCAGGATCCCACACGGCCTCCTCCCAGCGCTTACCGCTCGCGGCGACTTTCTCAGCGAAGACCTCGCGCACACGTCGATGATAGTAGGCCACGGTTCTGGAGTTCGGATCGTTGCCCCACTTATTCAATGCATGCATTCGAACGGACCTTTTCTTTTACGCATCCTGCTGCGCGGCCAGCCACGCCGGCAGAAAATGATCTTCGAGCCACTTCGTATTGACGCGGTCGGCACGAAAATCGCCGTGGCCGACGAGGTCGCGCAGAAAAGCAGCGGTAGTATCCACGCCCTCAACGCGCACGCGCTCGAGCGCGCGGTACATCCTCAGCACGGCAGCATCCCTGGATTCGCCCCAACAAATCAATTTACCAATCATCGAATCGTAGTGGGCGCCCACCTCGAAGCCGTCGTGGCAATGGCTGTCGATGCGGATGCCCGCACCCGCGGGCATCGTCCATTGGGAAATCGTGCCGGGCGAGGGCAGAAAACCGGCCGCCGGCTGTTCAGCGTTGATGCGACATTCGATGGCGTGCCCGCCTGATTGCACGTCCTCCTGGCTGACACTCAATTCGGCACCGCCCGCGATTCGGAGCTGTTCGCGCACGATGTCGACGCCGGTAATCATCTCCGTCACCGGATGTTCAACCTGCACGCGGGTATTGACCTCGAGGAAGGAAAACGACTCGCGATCGAGATCAACCAGGAATTCCATGGTACCAGCGCCGCGATAGTCGAGCGCACGGGCCAACGACACGGCCGCCTGGCAGATGCTTTGCCGGAGGCCATCGGCTAAGGCCACGGCCGGTGCTTCTTCGACCAGTTTCTGATACCGCCGCTGGCAGGAACAATCGCGCTCGCCGAGATGAACCACATTTCCATAATTATCCGCCAACACCTGCACTTCGACATGCCGCGCATTGCCGACATAGCGCTCCAGAAACAGCGTGCCGTCGCCAAACGCAGCCAGGGCTTCAGCCGATGCAGCAAGAAAGGCATTGCGCAGGTCGTCGGCCCGGTGCACCTGCACCATGCCCCGGCCGCCACCGCCGGCAGCCGCCTTCAGCAACACGGGGTAACCAACACGGTCGGCGATAGCGCCGGCCTCATCAACGTCGCGAATGGCATCCGAGCCGTCGCCGACGGGTATATCCAACGAACGCGCCAGCGCGCGTGCTTCGACCTTGTCACCACCGCGGCCAATCACATCAGCCGGCGGGCCAACAAACACGATGCCGTTTGCCGCGCAGGCTTTCGCCAGTTGCGGGCGCTCGGACAAAAAACCGTAGCCCGGATGAATGGCATCACAACCGCTCGCAATGGCGGCACCAACAACGGCAGCAACGTTCAGGTAGCTCGCGGTAGCGGCTGGCGGGCCGATGCAAATCGAACCATCCGCGATGCGTGCTGACATACTGTTCTGATCGGCTTCGGACACAGCTGCAACGCACTCAATGCCTTCGTCGAAACAGGCGCGCGCAATGCGCACCGCGATTTCCCCGCGATTGGCGATCAGAACTCGGCGCAGGGGAACGAAAGTCATTAATCTTCCGTGATGACCATCAAGGTCTGGTCCTTGCGGACCTGCTCGCTGTTCTCCACTACGATCGCCGCAACTGTACCGGCCACCCCCGCCGTGACGCGATTCATGAGTTTCATCACTTCGACGATGCAGACGACGGTATCGGCCTCGACCCGTTGCCCGGCTTCGACGAATGGCGGCTCGCCCGGGGCTGGCGAGCGCCAGAAAATACCGGGTGACGCCGACCGAACC
Source organism: uncultured bacterium (assembly GCA_964012875.1). GTDB lineage: Bacteria > Pseudomonadota > Gammaproteobacteria > CAXGUU01. The sequence goes on along the minus strand of CAXGUU010000105.1, from coordinate 3,957 downwards.
GGTGTACCTTCGGGAAGTTCTCCGGCCGCGGGTGCAACCGGTGAGGCGTCAGGAACAACTTCAGGCTCACCCGGCTCCGGTCGTGTCGTCGCTGAAGGCGCCGACGGCGCAGCACGCTGAGACTCCGCGGGCATTGCCACCACCGCGTCACTGGCGCTGATAACAACGTCAGTGCCATCCGCCGAAAGCCTGATTTCATCCCAGTCGGATTGCTCGAAAGCGTCAAGCAGTTTCTTGATGTCCGCTGCTTCGAGTTTCATTTGAAGCCGTACCGTGGATAGGGCCCGTTCATGGTGTGCTCAAAATGCGCCATGCCCTCTGCGCCATTCGCTTCGACCATGCGCATGGGGTATTCAGTCGGACCAAACCGATGCTTTTGCGGGACATGCGGCGGCCCAGTTCGTTCGCTACCCGGACTGACGTCGTAGCTGTCATGCTCGATGACGGCGGCACCGCGATAGATGCCGGGTCCGAGATTGTCACGCCAGCCGCGGTAGTAGCCGCCGGCCTGAACGTCCGCCGGTGTACCGACCAGCTCGAGCGAATATTTGCGCGTCTCGCCGTCCGCACCGTCGAGTTCAATGGTGCCGCCGGTAGGGCGATCGGTACCTTCGAGATATTCGAGTTGGTGGCGCATGCCGGTGAGCGCAACCGAGCGGCCATCGGCATAATCCAGACGGCCTTCGAAGTCGATGGCTTCGCCATCCGGGTTTTCGTGCGTGTTATAGAAACCGCAGTGATCAGCGACTTCGAAGGGTACCCACATGCGCAAGGCCCGACGTTCCGTGGGCTCGTCGTCGCGATCGGTGCCCTTGATTCCCGTCGGCACCGCCATCGATGAACGCACACCCCAGGAGTGATCCCGCATGGCGTGCCATTGATCGATTTTGATAGTCTGGCCAGAAACCTTTGCCGTCCCCGTCGCGCGGTTGATCTGGGTGTAGCGGATGAGGTCGTTCACGACGGCACCAAACTTATAGTGCTGGTAACGGTCTTCGATGAATGGCGGCGACTGCGCTTCGAAGGTGACGTCGAATTCGATGTCCGCCGCATTCTCACCTGCCGTGATGCGAAGCTTCTTCATCGGCTCAACGATGTCGTATCGCAGCGGGCCTACGGAGAGATCACCATAGTCCGGGTGCAAAGCGCGAGATGCGCGCACCGCGGTCTGGCGGTTGTCGTGTGCGACCGTGGCCCAGCCATCGATCACGTTCACGTTCGGATGCAAACGAATGCCTGTACAGAAGTACCAGTCTCTCGCATAAAACGCACAAAAATAGCCATCGTTGTAGTGCGCGTCCGTCGTCGCCGCGGTCGCAAATGGCGTTGGCGATTGATGGAACGGGTAATCGTCGAAAGGAGAAAGTCTCATCACGGTTATCCTCGGCTGGAAGCGGCCTCATCCCCACGCTTCAAAACAAAATCGCCGGCCGCACCGGAGACAACAAGCTGGCGTGGGCGTTTCAGTGTTAACAAGTGATCGAGTAAGCCGTTCATACCGGTTTCGTCGAGGAAATCGTAGCGTCGTTTCAACGGACCGGCTTCGCGTACCGCCTTCAGGTCGGCCTCCGGAACGAGATACCGGAGCAACAACTCCTCGTCGCTGATCCGCGGGCCGCCGTATTGCCTGCGCACCTCGTCAAGACTTGGCTGCGGTCTTTCCCACGAAGCCAGTCGTCTGCCCTGCTCGGATGCAAACACCTTTGGAATTAACCGGGACATCACTCAACTGACGCAGACTTGCGCGGCAGGGAACATTGCCCGGCGCTTGGGCGTGCGCTCAACTGGCAGCGCTCTTGCGGGTCCGCGCCGGCGGCCGTGGCGGCTCCGGCCGACTGCCCTTCGCGAAACGGCCCATCCCGGCCATCGCTTCCTCGGAAACTGACGGTTTGTGGCACAGCTCGACCTCAAGGTCCAAGCCGTCCTGCAACGACATGCCCAGCGTCGCGAGCGCCGCGGTTCGATCCACACGGATACCGCCCTGCGAGTAATTGGAAATATGTTCGGCAATGTGTAGCGTGCGTTCGAGTGCCTGCCCGGCCGCCGTGACTTCCTGCACGAGTCCCATCTGCAGGGCGCGATCAGCATCCAGTTCCATGCCGGTTTCGATCATGTAAAGCGCATTGGCAATGCCGATGGTCCGCGGCAGGCGCTGGGTGCCACCGTCAGCCAGCGGTAAACCCCAGCGCTTGTTCAATAATCCGAACCTCGCGTTCTCGTCGGTGATTCTAAAATCGCACCAAACCGCAAGTTCAACGCCGCCGGCCCAGCAGTTGCCGTTGATAGCGGCAATGGTCGGCTTACCGGGATCCAGTTTGCAAAAACCCATGGGCCCTGCATCCATCGTATGGCGGTGTTCAAACAACTCCCGCATGCCTTTGAGATTGGCACCGGCGCACCAGGTGACATCACCGGCGCCGGCAATGACGAGCACGTGCTGCGAATCGTCATTACCAAAATCGATAATGGCGTCGGCCAGCAGGCAGGCCAGTTCGTCGTCGACGTTGTTATGAACCTCGGGCCGGTTCAGCGTGAGCAAGGTGACCTTGTCGATTTGTTCGACCAGCAATTTGGACATTCTGCGCTCCCCTGGATAGCGATGGGCGATGACGACACGACCCGCCGGCGATGCTTCGCCAGATGGCGTCGCACAAGACCCGGAATGCTAGCCGTACGGCGCCGCGGCGGCGATGCCAAATTCTGCCAAACTCTGTTACTTTGATGACAGTCGAAATCCAGTCACGGCGGAACCGATGGACCGATCAGCAATCGAGTCGCTTTTGATGCCGGTGACCTATGGGCGCCACCTCGTGCGCCTGTTCGAGCCCAACAAGCTGCTTGCCGGAACCGGACTGAGTACCGCCGATCTTGATGATCCGGATGGCCGCATCACCGTAGGCCAGGCCTTGCAGTACATCAAAAATACGCTGGCACTTGCCGACACACCAGACTGGTACCTGGCCTGGGCCAAAACCCTGACTGACCATTTTCATGGCCAGACCAGCATCGCGCTCGTCAGCGCACCCAACCTGGGTGCCGGCCTCGACGCCTTCCTGCGGTACTTCCCGACCCGCATCCCTTACATGCACATGCAGGGCCGGACTACCGGCAACGAATTCCGCGCCGAACTCTGCCCGCTGATGGATCTTGCCGAAGCGAAACCGTTGTTGATCGAGACCCTGTTAATCATTCTCCAGCAACATCTCGAAACCGTTTACGGCGTCGATTTTTCCGAAGCGCACCTGGAACTGGATTATCCGGCGACCGCTTATGCCGGGCGTTATGCCGAGCATTTTCATTGCCCTGTACGCTTTGCGTCATCTGAGAACGCACTGGTGATTCCGACGGCGTGGCGCGCACTCGAAAACCTGGGGTACATCGAGTCGACCTGGGAACACGCCATATCGCAATGCGAGGCAACGATGGCGTCATCGCGCGCACGGGAAACCCTGGGCGAAGTGCGTCACCGCTTGAACCAGGCATTCGCGGCGGCGGACAAAAACCGCCCCTTGCCGACTTTGAACCAGATTGCAGATGAGCTTCATCTTTCTTCACGGACATTGATCCGTCGGCTACGGGCACTCGGCACGAGCTACCAGGAGATGACTGACGATTTCCTGTTCAGGCGCGCGACCGAATTGCTTGCCAACGATGAAATGACCGTAAAGGAAGTTGCTGCTGAACTCGGCTTCGACAACCCCGCCAACTTTGGCAAAAAATTCAAGCGCTGGGGGGGCAGTTCGCCGGACAGATACCGTAAACGCTGGCGGCAACGCTAGGCGCACAGAAAGGAGCACCACACTATTTATGTACCGAATCGAAAACTAACTTTGACCAGCTATTTATAGGCGAAACAATACATAAGAGGCCCGGCGTTGCCGTACTGTCGCTCCATCGCGCCGCGCATGACAGGCGAAAACGGGTCCTCGTCGGGGCGAGTCCGCTGTGTTCAATCGC
>CAXGUU010000104.1:0-10713 GCA_964012875.1 uncultured bacterium | reverse complement strand
CGAAGCAGCAGCGTCTGACGTCAAAGCGAGCTCTGCAGAAAATATCTTAAGCAATCTTTAGAGACGGGCCTTCCCGCTCAACAATGCATTGCGACGCCGGCCTTTCTAGGCCGGCGTTTTGCGTTCTGGGACATCGATTAACAGCACCTGGTTATTCATGAGCAAGTCGAACCCTGGTCCCCAGCACTGGTCGCCCGAGACCTTTCGGCGTCACGGTCATGCCGCAATCGACTGGCTGGCCGACTATATGACGCAGGTCGAATCGCTACCGGTCATGGCAGGCGTGAAACCGGGTGACATTCGCAATCAATTGCCGGACCAGGCGCCCACAGACCCCGAGGCGTTCGGGGACATCATGTCTGATCTCGACACCGTGCTTGTTCCTGGCCTCATGAACTGGCAATCCCCGAATTTTTTTGGCTACTTCCCTGCCAATACATCACCGCCGTCGATCCTTGGGGAACTGTTGAGCGCAGGGTTGGGGCAACAGGGTATGTTGTGGCAGACGAGTCCGGCCGCCACTGAGCTCGAAACGCAGGTGCTCGACTGGATGGTTGCGATGCTGGGTCTGCCTGAGACGTTTCTGTCCACCGGTGTTGGTGGTGGGGTGATTCAGGACTCGGCCTCCAGCGCAACTTTGTGCGCGTTGTTGGCCGCTCGTGAACGGTCGCATACCGGCAGTGCGCGCCTCGATGGTATTGATTCTGCAATGGTCGCCTATTGTTCGATCGAGACTCACTCCTCGATGGAGAAAGCCATGGCTGTTGCCGGGCTCGGCCGGAGTCGACTGCGCAAAATCGAAACGGATAAAGAGCAACGGCTCAGCGTAGCGGCATTGGAGCAGACGATACTGGAAGATCTGGACCGTGGCCTGAAGCCGATTTTTGTCTGCGCAACTGTAGGCACCACTTCGACTCTGGCCATCGATCCGGTAGACGAAATCGGAGCATTGTGCGCGCGTCACCACATCTGGTTGCACGTCGATGCGGCAATGGCCGGAACCGCAGCCCTTTGCGATGAATTCCGCTCGATCCATAAGGGTGTGGAGACGGCGGACAGTTACTGTGTGAATCCCCACAAATGGATGCTGACAAATTTTGACTGCGATTGCTTCTACGTTGCCGACCGTGAACCGCTCATCGCCGCGCTTACGGTACTACCCGAATATCTTCGTAACGAAGCTTCGGAGAAGGGTGATGTGATCGATTATCGTGACTGGCAAATTCCACTCGGTCGCAGATTTCGTGCGCTGAAGTTGTGGATGGTCATCCGCAGTTACGGCGTTAAGGCGCTTCAGCAATTGGTTCGAAAGCATGTTGAGCTGGCTACCAATCTGGCTGCGAAGATAAGCAACGATGCACGTTTTGAGCTGGCGGCGGAACCGAACTTGAATCTGCTCTGCTTCAGAATGCGCGGTAGTGACAGACTCAATCAAAGGCTGCTCGCGAGGCTGAATGAATCCGGGCGCTTGTTTCTGACCCACACTGTCATTGGCGGGCAATTTGCGCTCAGGGTCTGCATCGGCCAGACGTACACCGAGCTTCGGCATGTCGATGCAGCATGGGAGGAAATTCAATTATCAGCAACAGAACTCGAAGGGGAAGGGCAATGAAGCAGTTAATCGTCTGCGCCTGGTTACTGATTTCGGTATCAGCAAGCGCTGATTCGGTAGAAAGTAATAACCGGGTTGGTTTCAGCGCGTCAGCGAGCCGTGAGGTTTCGACCGACCCGCTGGTCGTGCGCCTGTTTGTCCAGCACGAAGCCAGAACTCAGCGCAAAGCAGCTGACGAAGTCAACAAGGTCATGGCCTGGGCGATGGAAAAGGTTAAAGCGGACGATGCCGTAAAAGGCCAAACCATGGACTATCGCACCCATCCGGTCTATGACCAGCGCAAGGTGCGAACTTGACAGGTTCGACAGACATTGCGCCTGCGATCTGAAGATGCGGCTGCAGTCACCGCGCTGTTGGCCGAACTGCAGACTCGTATGGGTATCGAGTCGGTGAGTCGCGAAATTTCGAACGAACGCCGGAAACAGATCGAACATGAATTAACTGCCGATCCCATCGCCTCTTTTCTGTCACAAGCAAAGTTGATCGCGACTGCATTCGGTCGCAGTGAGTTCGAATTGATTTCGTCTCATATCAATACCAGCGGTTCGGGCGGTCCGCGGCCGGTGACGCTCCAGTCGCGCGCGATGTCCGTGGCAGCTGAAGTTGCGGCGCCCACCATCGAGGGCGGTGAGCAGACCGTGAACGTTCAGATTAATGGCACCGTAGAATTGTCAGAACGCTGAGCGTCTCGCGAAAATTGGTTAGCAGAACGATGCAAAACTGCCGGGGAGGCCACGGGCGGCGTTACGGGCTCCTCACTTTTCCCCAGTAAACTCCCGTCCTTACCTCGCGCCTGACTTTCCTCGCTACGTTTTGCGTCGCCCTGTTGGCCGCTTAGAACAGACCACTGATGCGGCCGTGGGCATCGACGTCAATGCGTTCGGCCGCCGGCGCTTTGGGTAAGCCCGGCATGGTCATCATGTTGCCCGCAATGGCGATGATAAAGCCGGCGCCGGCGGAAACCTTCACATCGCTGATTTCAACTGTGTGTCCACTGGGTGCACCGCGCAGAGTGGCATCGGTCGAAAAAGACATCTGGGTTTTGGCCATGCAGACGGGAAATTGACCGTAACTGGTCTGTAGTTCGTCGAGCTTCTGTTTCACCTTGCCCGGTACCGAAACATTGCTCGCGCCGTACACCTTCGTCGCAATTTTTTCTATTTTGGTCAATAGCGGTTCGTCAGACTCATAGACGTAGCGGTGCTGGTGCGGGCCGTCGTTAATCATGCCGGTGACCGCTTCGGCGAGTTCGCGAGCGCCTTCGCCGCCGTTTGCCCAATGTTTGGCGACGACCGCGGTCGCCCCCAGTGAGCGCACGTGTTCAAGCAGCAGTTCGACTTCGGCGTCGGTGTCATGGGTAAAGTGGTTGATGCTTACAACGCACGGCAAGCCGTAGTGGTCAGTGATATTGGCAAGGTGACGTTCGAGGTTGACGCAGCCTTTCTTAAGCGCCTCCAGATTTTCCCTGTTGAGGTCGCCGACGGCGACGCCACCGTGGTATTTAAGCGCCCTTATCGTTGCCACCAACACCACGGCCTGTGGCTTGAGTCCGGCCATGCGGCATTTGATGTCAACGAATTTTTCAGCCCCGAGATCGGCGCCGAAGCCTGCTTCGGTGATTACGAAATCAGCCAGTTTCAGTGCAGTTTTTGTGGCACTGACGGAATTACAGCCGTGTGCAATATTGGCGAACGGACCGCCGTGCACGAGCGCGATATTGTTTTCGAGGGTCTGCACTACGTTTGGGCTTATGGCATCTTTCAGCAAGGCTGCCATGGCTCCGTGAGCGTTCAGATCGGCTGCGGTAACCGGGCTTCTCTGGCTGCGGGTGTAGCCGACGACGATGCGCCCGAGGCGCGATTTCAGATCGTCCAGCGACGTCGCCAGGCAAAAAATCGCCATCACTTCCGAGGCTACCGTAATATCGAAACCGCCTTCCCGCACGAATCCGTTCGCGGTGCCGCCAAGGCCGAGGACGACATTGCGCAACGCTCTGTCGTTCATATCGACCACGCGTTTATAGGTGATCAGGCGAGGATCAATATCGAGTGGATTGCCATGATTGATGTGGTTGTCAATCATCGCGGCCAGCAGGTTGTGTGCCGCACCGATAGCGTGAAAGTCCCCCGTGAAGTGCAGATTAATGTCTTCCATCGGTACAACCTGGGCGTGACCACCACCCGCCGCACCGCCCTTGATACCGAAGCATGGACCGAGCGACGGTTCGCGCAGACAAATAACGGTGTCGTTTCCGATCAGGTTCATGGCATCGCCGAGACCGACCGTGGTTGTCGTTTTACCTTCGCCCGCCGGCGTCGGACTGATCGCCGTGACCAGTACAAGCTTGCCGTCCTCGGCGTCGGCGAGGGTTTCGATAAACGGCAACGTGAGTTTGGCCTTGTCGTGTCCGTACGGAACCAGATGGACTGGTTCGACCCCGTAGCGCTCGCGCAACAACTCGGCAATAGGTTTAACCTCGGCGGCTTGCGCGATTTCAATATCAGACATGGGGTATTCTCAGTCGGGGTTGGGTCGGAACTCGAAGAACGATATGGAGCTGCCGGTTTTGCGATTGTGTGCCGGGCACAGGTAAATCCGAGCAAATTCTAGCACCCGTCGAAAAGCCGGCGATGCCGCGGCCGGGCCACCTCTCAGGCCGTGACGGATCCAGCCCCTGTAGGTAACAGATTCGAATCGAACACGTGAAACATTTCCTTTCCGCACTCAGCGAGCACTTCGATCGTTATCGTTTCGGCTTGGCCTCTGCGCAGGCGGATGGCCTGCTGGCATTGCTCGGGCTGGTCAGCGGTGTGTGCGCCGGTCTGGTTATCGTTGGCTTTCGTTGGTCGATTACCGCGATGCAGCAACTGCACATGCCCGCGCTGCCCGGCGAGGCCTTTGAATGGCTTGATCCCGCGGCGCGATTCGCGGTCCCGATTGTCGGCGGGCTGTTGATTGGGCTGGGATATCGGATGATTCCGGCCGCGGCGCGGACGGTAGGTGTCGTGCACGTCCTTGAACGGTTGCACTATCACCAGGGCCACATGCCGGTACGCAACCTCCTGGTTCAGTTTTTTGGTGGCGCAATTGCACTCGCCTCCGGCCATTCGGTCGGGCGTGAAGCGCCGAGTGTGCATTTGGGTGCCGCGATTGCAAGCATGCTCGGGCGGCGGCTTTCGTTGCCCAACAATACAGTACGGACCTTGATTGCTTGTGGCGCTGCCGCCGCAATTGCCGCGTCTTTTAATACGCCACTGGCCGGCGTCGTTTTTGCGATGGAAGTGATCATGGTTGAGTACACGATCGCAGGCTTTGTGCCCGTGATTCTTGCCGCGGTTGCCGCCACCGCGGTAACGCGCGCGGTATTTGGTGCCGAAACGGTGTTTTCGGTGCCGTTGCTGGGGATCACCTCGCTATGGGATCTGTTCTACATTGTGGCCATGGGCGTCATGCTCGGCGTGCTGTCGGCAGCCTTCGTTGCAGCCGTTCGCTGGTCGAGCCGGAGAACCGCACAAATGCCGGTAGCAATACCGCCGCTGCTTGCCGGCGTTGTGGTGGGGACGCTGGCGCTCGTGGCACCCCAGGTCATGGGACTGGGCTACGATACCGTCGCCGAGGTTCTCGAGGGCAAGAATCTGCTGGTGGTAACTTTCGGTGTACTGGCCGCCAAATTCGTGGCGAGCGCCTGCTGTATCGCGGCTCGCGTACCGGGCGGTTTAATCGGCCCTACCATTGTTATGGGGGCGCTCGCCGGGGCGGCGTTTTCGCTGGGGATCGCAGGTTTACCAGGGACCTCGTCCTCCTCTTCGTTGTTTGTCATGCTGGGGATGGGCGCCATGATGGCCGCCGTGCTGCAGGCACCGCTGGCGGCGCTGTTGGCCTTACTGGAAATGACGGGGAATCCGCTAATCATTCTGCCGGCGATGGCTGCGGTGGTGAGTGCCAGCCTGACCGCCAAGATCGCCTTCAGACAGGAATCGGTATTTACCCATTTGATGCGGGATGCCGGTCTCGACTATCACCACAACCCGGTTTCTCAGGGCCTGCGTCGAATTGGCGTCGCGGCCGTGATGAACAGGAGCTTCGCCCAGGTCGCACGCCTATTGTCGGCCGAAGAGGCGCGCACTGTATTGCGCGACCAGCCGCAATGGTTGATTTTCGAGCGCGTTGCGGACGAGTTTCAGCTTTTGCGGGCGGCCGATTTGTTGTTGTTTATTGAGTCCCAGGAAGAATTTGTCGAGGCGATAGACTTATTGGCCATCCCCGGCGATCGGTTCGAGCTCTCGGCCATACATTTGCAGGCGACTTTGCACGAAGCACGCGAAATCATGATTGCCGAGGGCGTGGAGGCGCTCTACGTCCGGCGACCTCTGGCGCCGTTGAGTTACCGTACCTTCGGTGTCGTACTTCGCTCGAGCATTGAATCGGGGTACCAATTGCGGACGTGAAATCTGACGCCCACGGGCCGTCCGCCATTGTGCAACCCGGACTGTTCTGGTAGCTTGGCGAAGGCATGATGGTCGCGAATGAACTAGCCCTGAATCCTGTCCTGGCACTCTTCCCGACCACGACTTCCCGCCTTCGAAAACACCGGTCATGACGCGTTATATCTTCGTCACAGGCGGTGTAGTGTCCTCGCTCGGAAAGGGCATTGCGGCCGCTTCGCTGGGCGCGATCCTGGAGGCGCGCGGCCTCGAAGTCGCCATGGTCAAACTGGACCCGTATATCAACGTTGACCCGGGCACAATGAGCCCGTTTCAGCACGGCGAGGTGTTCGTCACCGAAGACGGCGCCGAGACTGACCTCGATCTCGGGCACTACGAGCGCTTCGTCCGCTGTCGCACCTCGGCGGAAAGTAATTACACGACCGGCCGAATCTATGCCGACGTGATTCGAAAAGAACGGCAGGGCGAGTACCTGGGGGCAACGGTCCAGGTGATCCCGCACATCACCGACGAGATCATCGCTTCGATTAAGAAGGGTGCGCGGGGCGCGGAAATCGCGATGATCGAAATTGGCGGTACCGTGGGCGATATCGAATCACTACCGTTTCTCGAAGCCATCCGGCAAATACGCGTCGAACTTGGACAAAAGCACACGCTGTTCATTCATCTCACGCTGGTACCGTTTATTGGTTCGGCGGGTGAGATGAAAACAAAGCCGACCCAGCACTCGGTAAAGGAGTTGCGGTCCATCGGTATTCAACCAGACATCCTCCTGTGTCGTGCTGATCGGGCCGTGCCGCCTTCCGAGCAACGGAAGATCGCGCTGTTTACCAACGTCGAGGAACGCGCCGTCATTACTGCGCGAGACGCGGACACGATTTACAAGATCCCGATGCTGCTGCACGAAGAGGGTCTGGACGAGATCGTGGTTGAAAAACTGGATTTGCAGGTTCCGCCGGCGGACCTTGAGCCTTGGTATGAGGTGGTTTCTGCACTTGAGAACCCCGAGCACAGTGTCGACATTGCGATGGTCGGCAAGTATGTCGACCTGACGGAAAGTTACAAATCATTGTCCGAGGCGCTGGTCCATGCAGGCATCCATACGAAGACCCGTGTGAACATCCACTACGTCGATTCCGAACGCCTGGAAAACGACGGCGTCGGCGTGCTGGCCGACATGAATGCGATTCTCGTCCCGGGCGGATTCGGCGAGCGCGGCATAGAGGGGAAGGTACTCGCTGTGCAGTACGCCCGAACGCACGAGATTCCCTACCTCGGCATTTGTCTGGGTATGCAGGCGGCGGTCATCGAATTTGCCCGCCATTGCGCGAACCTCGAGGATGCGCACAGCACAGAATTCAGCCCGCAGACACCTCATCCGGTAATTGCGCTTATTACGGAATGGAAAACGGCGGAAGGGTCGGTTGAGATTCGGGCGGTGGACAGTGATCTGGGCGGTACGATGAGGCTGGGCGGGCAGCCCTGCAAGCTCGCACCGGACAGTTTTGTCGCTCGTGCCTACGGCACTGACCTGGTCAACGAGCGACACCGACATCGTTACGAGTTCAATAACACTTACATGATGGAACTCGAAGCGGCGGGTATGCGCATCGCCGGTCGTTCAATAGACGGCAATCTGGTCGAAATCGTTGAGATTCCCAGTCACCCCTGGTTTGTGGGGTGTCAGTTTCATCCTGAATTCACCTCGACACCGCGTGATGGACATCCCCTGTTCACAGCATTCCTGACGGCCGCAATAAATCAGGTAGCGCGAGTTCCAGGTGAGGTCAGCGATGCGCTTGTGTGATTTTGAGGTCGGCGAAAAAGAACCGTTTTTGTTGATTGCTGGTCCCTGTGTCATTGAAAGCGAAGCGCTGATTCTGGAAACCGCGGCGACGCTGAAAGACCTGACGTCGACCCTCGGTATTCCATTCGTTTTCAAATCCTCGTTCGATAAGGCCAACCGGACTTCGCATGACAGTTACCGCGGACCGGGTATCGAGACCGGCTTGCGTATTCTCGAACGCGTGCGGAAAGATATCGGCGTGCCGGTATTAACTGATGTTCACGAAGACACACCGCTCGATGAAGTTGCGGCCGTTGTTGATGTCTTGCAGACGCCTGCGTTTCTCTGCCGCCAGACGAACTTCATCCAGGCGGTGGCCGGCCAGGGCAAACCTGTCAACATCAAGAAGGGTCAGTTCCTGGCGCCGTGGGACATGATGAAGGTGGTTGATAAGGCCAAAGCGACCGGCAACGACGCCATCATGGTGTGCGAACGCGGCACCAGCTTTGGCTACAACTACCTGGTTTCTGACATGCGTGGCCTGGTGATCATGCGCAAGTGTCAGAGCCCAGTGATATTCGACGCCACACATTCAGTTCAGCTGCCCGGCGGCCAGGGTGCCAGTTCCGGTGGCGAGCGTGAATTCGTTCCGGTACTTGCGCGCGCCGCCGTCGCCGTCGGTGTGGCGGGGATTTTCATGGAAACTCACCCCAACCCTGATGACGCCTTGAGCGACGGTCCAAACTCATGGCCGCTCGGGCAGATGCCAGAGCTACTCGAAACTCTGAAATCGATCGATCAGGTCGCCAAGCACGTTTGAGCATGTGCGACGGCGCGTGCACGCGCCCGCGGGCGAACATGATCAACCAGTAAATAAACAGAATCACGGAACAGTCTAAATGTCTAAAATTAGCGCTATCAACGGAATCGAGGTTATCGATTCGCGTGGTAACCCCACCGTGTGGGCGGAAGTTGTTACCGAGTCCGGCCACGTCGGCAGCGCCGCAGTCCCGTCGGGCGCATCGACCGGCGAGCGTGAAGCATTAGAAATGCGGGACGGTGACCAGGAGCGGTATCTCGGCAAAGGCGTGGAGAAGGCCGTGGCTAACGTTAACGGTTCAATCGCCGCGGTACTGCGCGGATCCGACGTCACTGACCAATCTGCTATCGACGAGGCCATGATTACCGCAGATGGCACCCCGAATAAGGCAAACCTGGGTGCGAACGCCATGCTGGCTGTATCAATGGCGGCAGCTCATGCGGCCGCGGCGGTTCAGGGCAAACCACTGTTCATGTCACTGAAAAACGCCGACGAGTACGTTTTGCCGGTACCCATGATGAACGTGATCAATGGCGGTGCTCATGCCAACAACAGCGTCGATCTGCAGGAATTCATGATTCTTCCGGTTGGTGCACCGAGCTTTCGCGAGGCGGTGCGTTACGGTGCCGAAGTCTTTCATGCATTGAAGAAACTGATTAACGACCGTGGCCAAAGCACCGCGGTCGGCGACGAAGGCGGATTCGCGCCCGACTTGAAATCGAACGAAGAAGCCTTGGAGCTGATTGCCGAAGCTGTGGATAAGGCGGGTTACCAGCTTGGCGATGACATTGCTCTCGGGCTGGACGTTGCCAGCTCTGAGTTCTATCGCGACGGCAATTATGTGCTCGAATCGGAGGGTAAGACCTTAAGCGCCAGCGAAATGACGACGATGATGGAAGACTGGTCGAAACGCTACCCCATTATTTCGATTGAAGATGGCATGGACCAGAATGACTGGCAGGGCTGGCGGGAACTGACCGCTGCGCTAGGTGATCGTGTGCAACTGGTGGGGGACGATTTGTTCGTCACCGACGCTCCGACACTGCAACGTGGTATTGATGAACAGGTCGCGAATTCCATTTTGATCAAGGTCAATCAAATCGGCACGCTGAGCGAAACATTCATGGCCATCGAACTGGCGCGCTCGGCCAATTACACCGCGGTTGTGTCGCATCGCTCCGGCGAGACCGAGGATGCGACCATTGCTGATATCGCGTGCGCCTATTCGACCGGTCAGATTAAAACCGGCTCGATGTCGCGCTCCGACCGCATTGCCAAATACAACCGGCTGCTCGTGATCGAAAAAATGTTAGGCGAGCGAGCCAGTTACCCCGGCGCTTCCGCGTTTTATAACCTTGGCCTTTAAAGGCCAGGTTGCTTAAGAGCCGTGCGCATCCTGCTTGCGCTGTTGATTATCATCACGCTTTATCTTCAGTATTCACTGTGGTTCAAGCGCGGCGGAGTGCGCGAAGTAGAGCAACTCCAGGCGGCGGTGGCCGAACAACGCCAGCATATTCAATCACTGCGCGAGCGCAATCACGCGCTGGCGGCGGAGATTATCGATCTGAAACAGGGGCTGGAGGCGATCGAGGAGCGCGCGCGAAGTGACATGGGAATGATTAAGGAGGGGGAGATCTTTTTTCGAACGAATGAACAGCGAAACGAGCTTGCCGCTGATCTCGCCCCGTCCGGGGATACCCTGACCGGTGAAACTGATGAATGAGCCCGGCTCAGTGTGCGCCGTAGTGCCTGCCGCCGGTATTGGTCGCCGCGTGGGCGGTGACGTACCCAAACAGTACCTGGTATTGAACGGTCGCCCCGTACTCGCGCATACCGTCGCTCGCCTGACTGAACATCGGGCCGTAAAGCGGGTTTGTGTCGCCATCGCTGCTGACGATGACTATTTTTCGCGGATCAGTCAGGGTTTCTCGGATAAATGTGTCGCAGTAACCGGCGGTGCTGAGCGTTGTCATTCGGTGCTGGCTGCCCTGACGGCGCTGGCTGTATCCGAATCCGATGACTGTTGGGTTCTCGTCCACGATGCCGCGCG
>CAXGUU010000103.1:0-10719 GCA_964012875.1 uncultured bacterium | reverse complement strand
AGCCCTTCATCAAATCCAGATCTTCGACGTTGATGGAGTTCCGGTTGCGGAACAGTACGACCAGGATCGCAAGGCCAATCGCGGCCTCGGCCGCAGCCACGGTCAGGATGAAAAAGACGAACACCTGGCCCGCGACATCGCCGTTGAAATGTGAAAAGGCAATGAAGTTCATGTTAACCGCGAGCAGCATCAACTCGATACACATCAACAGAATAATGACGTTCTTACGATTGATGATGATGCCGGCCACGCTCAGGCAGAACAGGATGGCGCCAATGATTAAAAAATCTGCCAGAGCTAGCATCGAATCGTCTCCTCAGGCGTCCTTCTCGGCTTCGACTTTGACAATGCGAATACGGTCTTCGCGTCGAACCGCGACCTGGTGCTCGGGCCGGGGTGCCTTGGTCTGCCGGGTGGGCCTCAGCGTCAATGCAATTGCCGCAATGATCGCGACCAGCAGTACTACCGCCGCGATTTCGAACGGCCATATAAAGTCGGTATAAAGCGCCTTCCCGAGTTCGTAAGTGTTGCTGTAATCAGCCCCGTGGGAGGCGGCTGCCGGCACGGTTTCAAGGCCGAAATTCGCATGCCCCACGATTGAACCCAGGGCCACCATCATGACGACTGCGACCACGGCAGCGACTGGGAAGTAGCGGGCAAAACCCTCCCGCAATTCGGCAATATTGATGTCCAGCATCATGACGACGAAAAGGAAAAGCACCATCACCGCCCCGACGTAAACGAGCACCAGCGC
This sequence comes from uncultured bacterium, assembly GCA_964012875.1. GTDB lineage: Bacteria > Pseudomonadota > Gammaproteobacteria > CAXGUU01. The sequence goes on along the minus strand of CAXGUU010000103.1, from coordinate 9,965 downwards.
GATGGCGAGAAACTCAGCTTCCAGTAACAGCCACAATCCGGAACTTGAGAAAAACGACAATACGAGGAACAGCGCTGCATGTACCGGATTACGCACAGTAATGACCATCGCGGCTGCAAAAATCAGCAATCCGGAGAAAAGGAAAAAGACGAGCTGCTCAAACGCCATCGCGACCGCCTGCTGCGACAAAGAAAACCGCGCACGCCATTTGGCAACTGCGTCGTTCGAGATCTCGTCCGTGCATGTTCAGCGGTACCTCGACTCAGCTTTGCGATCGGCGGCGATTTGTGCCTCGAAACGATCGGCATTCGCCAAGAGTTGTTCTTTTGTCATTAAGAGATCACCGCGTTTTTCACCGTGGTATTCGAAGTGCCTGGTTTCAACAATCGAATCGACCGGGCAGGATTCTTCGCAAAAACCACAAAAAATGCATTTGCTCAAATCGATGTCGTAACGCGTGGTTCGGCGCGTCCCGTCCCCCCGCGGTTCGGATTCAATCGTGATGGCAAGTGCAGGGCACACTGCTTCGCATAACTTGCAGGCGATGCAACGCTCTTCTCCGTTCGGATAGCTTCGCAAGGCGTGCAGACCGCGGAACCGCGGAGACTGTGGGGTTTTTTCTTCGGGATATTGGACGGTTATCTTGCGATCGATCAGGTAACGCCCGGTCAACCGCAAACCTTTCAGCAACTCCCACAGCGTCAGGCTCTTGAGGTAGTTGGCGACTGCTGTCATCAAATCTACTCCTCTAGCTCACAGCGAACCACGGCGGCACCTGCCACACGACCATCGCCGAAATCACGACAATCCAGACGATCGTGATGGGCAGAAACACCTTCCAGCCGAGACGCATGATCTGGTCATACCGGTAGCGCGGGAATGTCGCCCGAAACCAAAGGAACAAGAACAGGAAGAAGCTGGTCTTTAGCAAAAACCAATGAATGCCATCACCGCACAACAATCCAATGGCCGGCAAATCCGACAACCACGGTACGGGCGATAGCCAGCCACCGAGAAACATGACCGCGGTCAAGCCAGAAATCAGAATCATGTTGGCGTACTCGGCAAGAAAAAAGAGCGCAAACGCCATCCCGGCATATTCGACGTGGAAGCCGGCAACGATTTCCGATTCTCCCTCACTGACATCAAACGGGGCGCGATTGGTTTCAGCTACGCCGGAAATAAAGTAGACCAGAAACATCGGAAAAAGCGGCACCCAGAACCAGTGCAGAATGCTCATGCTGCCGCGCTGTGCTTCGACAATGTCGCCGAGGTTGAGGCTGCCGGCGGCCACGAGCACACACACCAGCGCAAAACCCATCGCGATTTCGTAAGAGACAATTTGCGCCGCCGAGCGCATCGCGCCCAGGAACGCATATTTCGAATTGGAAGCCCAACCCGCAACGATAATCCCGTAGACACCAAGTGATGTCAGCGCCAGCACGTAGAGCAGTCCCGCATTGATGTCGGCAAGCACCATCTCGGCCCCGCACGGAACGACGGCCCACGCAGCAAGTGCCGGCCCCAATGCCAGGATTGGGGCAATCAGAAAGAGCATCCGATTCGCGCCTGTCGGCACGACTACCTCTTTCAGCAGCAGCTTGATGCCGTCAGCGACGGGTTGCAGCAGGCCAAAAGGTCCAACTCGATTGGGACCGATACGAACCTGAATAAAGCCGATAACCTTGCGTTCGGCCAGGGTCAGGTAGGCGACGCCACCCATTATGGGTATGACGATCGCAAGTATCTTCAACACGATTATCGCGGTCGTCACTGCCGGTTCCGGTAACCACGCAAGCTGCGCTTCGATCATCTGCACGATATTCATGCCGTCGCATCCCCGGACGCACGAGATACCGAAATTTTTGCGCCGCTAAGCGCAAGGCCCGCGAGTTCACGGCGAGCGGCGCTGAGCAGACAAGTCCCCGGGGCAACGCTGTCATCGAGCCGCAATTCGGCAGTGGCCTGCTCCTCGGCAACAATGAGGCGAATCCGCTCACCGTCGGTCAGTCCCAGGTCAGCGGCCGTTTCATGATGCATACGCGCACAATCGTCGCCAGCCTGGGGCATCTGCTGCAGGGCTTCAGCATGACGCACCACATCGTCACAGGCATACATCGGCACTTCCACTATGACTTGAAGTGCACTTTCATCAATCGAGTGATCACAACTATGCAGCGCTGTGCCGCGGCCGCCAGCTTTGGCCTGACCGACCAGGGCTTTGATCTCCGCCGTGACGTCAGCGAAACTCACAGCGTCGAAGCCCGGCAGATCGAGCTTTTCGCCGAGTATGCGCAAAATTTTCCAAGCTGGCCGGGACTCGCCGGGCGCTGCAGCCACCGCTTCGAACGATTGCCACAGGCCGTTGAGATTCACGAACGAACCTTCGTTCTCAGCGTAAACCGAGATCGGTAACATGATATCCGCATGCTGTTCGAGGACTGCTGACTGAAACCCGGACATGGCCACCACGCAATCCGCTGATGACAACATCCGCTTCATACCGGCCGCGTCCGCACAGTCGAGTTCGGGATCCAGCCCCATCAACAGCATCAGCCGTCGCGGCGCCTCTATCATTTCCGCCGTATTGGCACCTGCAGCGTCCAGTCGGCGTCCGGCCGGACCTCGATGGGGCACAGCCCCGGCCAGCCAGGCGCCGGCTGCGTTGGCACCGCTGGCAATCAAACCCGCATGACAACCCACCATTTCCGCCATGGCCTCAGCCATTTGCGCGAGGCAACTGCGCAGTGGATGATTCTCAGCCGTGGCGCCGAGCATGATGCACGGCTGCTCGGCATTGGCCAGACGAGCGGCAATGGCATCGGCTGCCTCGCTGGATTGGCCGAATTCGACGGCCAGCTTATCGAGCGGCGCCGGAATGACGCTGCCTTTGAGTTCAGCGAGTTTCCGCAGGACCCCGGCAACGAACGGAGCAAGTTCGGACGGTTTCACAAGCGCGCGTGCGTCAGTGTTGAAATTGAAGTCCTGAGCGCGCGTATCGACTGTCATCACCGCAGCGCCCTTAAGCGCAGCTTTTCTCAGCCTGAGGTTCAACAACGGCTGCTCGTGCCGCGGATAGGCACCGATGAGCAATGCGGCATCAATTTCTTCCATCGCACTGACATCCATCACGCCCGGATGTAACGGTTCGGCCTGTTGGTCAGTAAAATCCAGCTGACGTAGCCGATGATCAAGATTGTGACTACCCAGTTCACCCAACAGACGCTGCAGCAAGTAGCACTCTTCGGTCGTCGAAGACGGTGAAACCAGTGCACCGATGGCATCCCCGGAATCGCCTGCGATTGTACGGAGCCGGGAGGCAACTTCATCGAGCGCCTCGTCCCACGAGCAGTTGCGCCACTGCCCGTCCTGCCTGATACGCGGCTGTTGCAATCGATCCGCGTGTGTCATGCCCTGGTAGCTGTAACGATCGCGGTCGGACAACCAGACCTCGTTTATCGCAGCATTTTCCGCCGGAATGACGCGTTTCACCGTGCGCCCTTTCATATGGAAGTGCACGTTTGAACCGAGTGCATCGTGCGGGGCGACGCCATCGCGCTGCTGCAGCTCCCATGCACGTGCAGAGTAACGATAGGGTTTGTTGGTCAGGGCACCAACCGGGCAAAGGTCAATGACGTTGCCCGAGATCTCGGAATTCATGGCCTTTTCGATGTAGGTACCGATTTCCATATGCTCGCCGCGCCCCGTAGCCCCGAGTTCGCGCAAACCGGCAATTTCCTCGCCAAAACGCACACACCGGGTGCAGTGGATGCAACGCGTCATATCGGTTTGTACAAGCGGGCCGATATCCTTATCCCGTACAACGCGCTTGCGCTCAGTAAACTGAGACACATCGCCACCGTAACCCATCGCCAGATCCTGCAGCTCACACTCTCCGCCCTGATCACAAATCGGACAATCAAGCGGGTGATTGATCAGCAGAAATTCCATCGTTGCGTGTTGGGCAGCGACCGCTTTTTCAGAACGGGTGAATACCTTCATCCCATCCATCACCGGCGTGGCGCAGGCCGGCATCGGTTTGGGTGCGCGCTCGACTTCGACCAGGCACATGCGGCAGTTGGCGGCGACACTCAGGTCTTTGTGGTAGCAAAACCGCGGAATGTACATGCCGGCCGAGTCGGTAGCCTCGATCAGCATAGCGCCGGGGCGGGTTTCGATTTCCTGCCCGTCGACTTCGATTTTGATCACGTCGTCACTCATCGGAACGCTGAATTCTTCTCTGCGGTTAAGCCGCTGCCGACTGCTTGTTGGCATCGAGCAGGCTGTGTCCATGCTCGATGTAGTGTGCGAATTCTTCGCGATAGTGACGCACGAAACTGCGCACCGGCATCGCGGCAGCGTCGCCCAGCGCGCAAATGGTCCGACCCTCGATCTTGCTCGCGACCAGATCGAGTTTGTCCATATCTTGCGGGGCGCCCTGCCCCTCGACAATCCGACACAGCATGCGGTAGAGCCAGCCAGTGCCCTCGCGGCACGGCGTGCATTGGCCGCAGGATTCGGCGTAATAAAAACGAGAAATCCGGCGCAGCACCTTAACCATGTCGGTCGTCTCATCCATCACAATGACCGCGCCGGAGCCCAACATCGAGCCGGCCCCCGAGATGGAGTCATAGTCCATGTCGAGTTCCATCATGACACCACCCGGCAACACCGGCACTGACGAGCCACCGGGAATCACCGCCTTGAGTTTGCGCCCATCCAGCATGCCGCCGGCCAGTTCAAGCAAATCACGAAACGGCGTACCCATCGGTACTTCAAAATTACCCGGACTGTTCACATGTCCACTGACCGAAAATATTTTCGTGCCACCGTTGTTCTCTTTCCCCATTGCCGCGAACCATTCAGGTCCGTTACGCAAAATCGTCGGCACTGAAGCAAGCGACTCGGTGTTGTTAATGGTGGTTGGTTTTCCGTAAAGGCCATAACCGGCCGGGAACGGCGGTTTAAAGCGGGGCTGGCCTTTTTTACCTTCCAGTGATTCGAGCAATGCGGTTTCCTCGCCGCAAATGTAGGCACCGGCTCCGAGATGATCATGGAGATCGAAATCTATGCCGGAATCACGGATGTTTTTGCCCAGCAAGCCGGCGTCGTAGGCTTCCTTCAGCGCTTGCTGAAAATGCAGGCCCGGCTCATCCATAAACTCGCCGCGCATGTAGTTGTAACCAACCGTGGCGCCGATGGCGTAACCAGCGATCGCCATGCCTTCAACCAGGGCGTGTGGATTGAACCTTAAGATGTCCCGATCCTTGCACGTCCCGGGCTCGGACTCGTCGGAGTTACAGACGATGTACTTCTGCACATTGGTCTTCGGCATGAAGCTCCACTTCACGCCTGCCGGGAACCCGGCACCACCGCGCCCACGCAGCCCGGATGCCTTGACGGTCTCGATGATCTCCTCGGGCGGAGTTTTCTCGGCGACAATCTTTTCCCAGGCCTGGTAGCCGCCAATCTTTTTGTAATTTTCAAACGTCCACGGTTGCTCGAACTCGAGCGTCGCGTAACAGGTTTGATTGAGTTTGATGTCAGTCATTCGGTCCGCCGCTCACTTCAGCTCGTCGAGAATCTGGTCGACCTGCTCAATGGTAAGGTTTTCATGGTAGACGTGGTTGACCTGCATCATCGGCGCGCCACAACATGCGGCGAGACATTCTTCTTCGCGCTTGAGAAAGATGCGCCCATCCGGCGTCGATTCGCCTATCTTGATACCGAGTTTTTGTTCAACGTGTGAAACGATTTCATCACTGCCGCGGAGCATGCATGAAATGTTGGTGCAGATAGCGACGTTGTTGCGGCCGCAAGGTTGCGTTTCATACATCGAGTAAAAACTGGCAACTTCATAAACAGCGATCCGCGGCATCTCCAGGTAGTCCGCAACGGCGTCCATCAGTTCAGTGGTCAGGTAGCCCTCGTTCTCGTGTTGCACTTCACTCAAAGCCGCCAGTACAGCAGACTGTTTGCGCTCGGGAGGATATTTTACGATCCAGCGGTCAATCACTTCACAAGCGTGGGCCGACAGCATTGGTGAATTCGAATCGCTCATGGAGGTGCGCCCGCTAACGGTCAATTTCCCCAAAGACGACGTCCATCGTGCCGATAACAGCGACGACGTCGGCCAGCATGTGGCCCTGGACCAGTTCGTTCATGGCCGACAGGTGTGCAAAGCCGGAGGCCCTGGCTTTCAGCCTGTAAGGCTTGTTGGCGCCATCCGACACCAGATAGATACCAAATTCACCTTTGGGATGCTCAACGGCCGCATAGACTTCTCCGACGGGCACGCAATAGCCCTCGGTGAACAGCTTGAAATGATGAATTAGCGATTCCATATCGCTTTTCATCTCGCCCCGCTTCGGCGGCGTTAGTTTGTGATCGTCAAGGATTACCGGTCCCGGATTCTGACGCAGCCAGTCAATGCATTGCTTGATGATACGGGCTGACTGGCGCATCTCCTCGACTCGCACCAGGTAGCGGTCATAGCAGTCGCCGCTTACGCCGACGGGAATATCGAAATCAAGGTCAGCATAGACTTCGTAGGGCTGTTTTTTGCGCAGGTCCCAGGCTACGCCGGAGCCTCTGAGCATGGGCCCGGTAAACCCAAGTTCCAGCGCCCGCTCGGGCGTGACGATGCCAATGTCGACGGTGCGTTGTTTCCAGATGCGATTGTCGGTGAGCAGTGTCTCGTACTCGTCGACGCAAGCCGGGAAACGCGCGACAAAATCATCAAGAAAATCGAGCAACGAACCCTGACGGGTCTCGTTCAGTGCCGCGACTTCCTTCTCGTTGCGCCACTTTGATGCCTGGTATTGCGGCATGCGTTCCGGTAAATCACGGTACACACCACCCGGACGATAATACGTCGCATGCATGCGGGTGCCGGAAACCGCCTCGTAGCAGTCCATCAGGTCTTCGCGTTCGCGAAAACAATAAAGGAACATAGTCATCGCTCCGATGTCGAGCCCGTGCGCGCCGAGCCACATCAGGTGGTTCAGTATCCGGGTGACTTCGTCGAACATGACGCGGATGTATTGCGCCCTGACAGGCGGCTTGATGCCGAGCAGCTTTTCTATTGCCAGCACGTAGGCGTGTTCGTTACACATCATCGACACGTAGTCGAGTCGATCCATGTAACCGATGCTTTGATTGAAAGGTTTGTTCTCCGCCAGCTTCTCGGTCCCGCGGTGAAGCAGCCCGACATGCGGATCGGCCCGTTCAATCACCTCTCCGTCCATTTCGAGTACCAGGCGCAATACGCCGTGCGCGGCAGGGTGCTGCGGACCAAAATTCAGCGTCAGGTTACGAATTTCAGGCATCGGTCTCGCCCTCGACCGGCTTGCTCGAATGCATCCAGTCTTCTTCACGGATTACCCGTGGTACCAGGGTGCGCGGTTCAATCGTTACGGGCTGATTGATGACCCGACCTTTTTCGGGGTCATAGCGCACTTCGACGTAGCCTTCGAGCGGGAAGTCCTTGCGGAAAGGATGGCCGATAAATCCGTAGTCAGTCAGGATACGGCGCAGATCCGGATGGCCGTCAAACAGAATGCCGAACAAATCGAAGGCTTCCCTCTCATACCAGTCGGCGACCGGCCAGATGCCCGAGACCGAAGGCACTAATGGCGGTTCGCCATTGACGTAAGCCTTCACGCGAAGTCTGAAATTGTGGGTCACCGACAGCAACTGATAGACCACAGCGAAGCGTCGCGCATCACCTTGCTGCGTCTCTACTGAACCCTTACTGACGCCGCGACTGAAGCCCGAATTCGTCGCCCCCTGCGTCTGCCAGTCGGCCTGACCGAACGTCAGGTAATCAACACCGCTCAGGTCCGTCAATTGAGTAAAAGCCAATTCGTCACGATTTTTCAGAATCGGCATGACGGTCGTGATTTTTTCGACCGGAACTTCGATGGTCAGCTCACCGACCGCGAGCGTGCTATCCACGATCGCCTCGCCCATCGCGTCAGCGAGCGCTGCCTTCAGGCCTTCCAATTTACTTGAACTAGTCACGAAGCGAGTTACTGGCGAGCGATGGTATTGGTGCGTTTGATCTTCTTTTGCAGCTGAATCACGCCAAACAGCAACGCTTCAGCGGTAGGCGGACAGCCCGGGACGTAAACATCGACCGGTACAACGCGGTCGCAACCGCGGGTAACCGCGTAGGAATAATGGTAATAACCGCCGCCGTTGGCACACGAACCCATCGAGATTACCCATTTAGGCTCAGTCATCTGGTCATAGACCTTGCGCAGCGCCGGAGCCATTTTGTTAACCAGGGTTCCGGCCACGATCATGACATCTGACTGTCGCGGGCTCGGCCGGAACACGACACCAAAACGGTCCAGGTCGTAGCGGGATGCACCGGCATGCATCATTTCAACCGCGCAGCATGCGAGGCCAAACGTCATCGGCCACATCGAACCGGTCCGTGCCCAGTTCACCACTGTATCCACAGAGGTCGTGACAAACCCGCGTTCCTGGAAGTCGTCTACTCCCATTCTAACGCTCCTTTACGCCACTCGTAGATGAATCCAACGACCAGGATGCCAAGGAATATCATCATCGCCCAAAAGCCATAGACACCGATTTCTTCGAGCACCACCGCCCATGGGAAGAAGAAGGCGATTTCCAGATCGAAAATAATGAACAGGATCGCGACTAGGTAGTAGCGCACGTCGAATTTCATGCGCGCATCTTCGAAAGCCTCAAACCCGCATTCGTAAGGTGACGATTTCTCGCTGTCGGGCCGGCGGTTACCGACGACGGCGCCAACACCATAGCTGGCCGCCAACGAAGCCAGCCCTATCACGACGCCAATGGCGACGAAGATCAAGATAGGGAGATACAGTTCCAGCACTTAAGCCAATTTCCTAAGTCATGATGAGCACCGCTGGGGCGCGCTTTATTGTATGCCATCCCATCTGTCGATCGCGGCCGTCACAGCGCGCTTAGCATCCCGCCCGCCGGCAGAACAAATCTGGGTTGTTTCGTTGTTTGTAATCACTATTTGGTGCCGATGGCCGGAGTCGAACCGGCACGCCTCTCGGCACTGCCCCCTCAAGACAGCGTGTCTACCAATTCCACCACATCGGCAACGAGATTCAGACCTGTAGTTTCGATTTCATTCAGGCACTGAATGTGGCGCGCATGATACGAGATGCGGCCCGTCCGCGCCACATCGATCGACGCTTCCCCGGGGCGCCCGACCACCGACCTGAGTCGCACCGCGCAGAGCTCCCCGGCCTACTGAGCGGGAAGGTTAGGGACGTCGGCCGGTAAATTTGAGGGAGCAGGCTCGTCTTCAGGGATGGCCGGCGCAGCGATTTCAGCTGGCGCAGAGACCTGGTCGAGAATGCTTGTTTCATCCAGGGCCTGACCGTAGAGGTAGGCCAGAAGCAGGCTGTTAGCCAGGAACAAGGTCGCCAGGATCGACGTCGTGCGGGTCAGAAACGACGCCGAACCGCGCGATCCGAAAACCGTGGACGACGCACCACTGCCAAAGGCAGCCCCTGCCGTCGCGCCCTTGCCTTGCTGGATCAGAATAATTCCGATCAACAGCAACGACAGCACGATATGAACGGCTAGTAAAACGCTGAAAGTCAGTGACACCTTGCTATATCCTCGGTTCTTGTCATTAGTCCACGGCCGCCGCGCAAATGGCGAGGAATGCATCGGCCTTGAGTGAGGCGCCACCAATCAGGCCGCCGTCAATGTTCGGTTGCTCGAACAATGCGCGTGCATTATCCGGTTTCACGCTCCCGCCGTACAGGATGCGACAGCAGTCAGCAACCATTTCACTGACCATCGCAACCTGCCGCCGTATCGTAACGTGGACCGCTTCCGCCTGTTCGGGAGAAGCGGATTCTCCGGTACCAATAGCCCAGATGGGTTCGTAGGCGATGACCAGCTCGCGCGCGCGGGGCCGTATCGCTTCGTGATTCAGAACGACGTCG
>CAXGUU010000102.1:0-10740 GCA_964012875.1 uncultured bacterium | reverse complement strand
AGAACTTATTACGGTACGGCTTTCGGATGGCCGCTCGATCTGCTCTAGGTCAAATCTCGCGAACCTGAATCGGACCGCGACGTCGTCGTTCAGGTTTGTATCGGCAAGTCTGATCATTTGGATTTGTCCTTAGCCAATTTAAATAATTAAGCCCCCTCGGCATTGGCTAAGAGGTCTAAGCATTTTCGGGAGCGCGGAATTGACGTGGTCACGACTCGGTCGCCCCAACTCATGATGGAGGGACCTTTTCAATCGGCAGTAGGCTTTGTGAACGTACCGCAGCAAAAAGTCATTGGTCGATAGAGTCTGCCGCGCGGTCTGCCACGAACAAGATCATAGAACCAGACAAGCAGCGGATGCCGCCACGGTAGAGATGCAGTCCCAGTCGCAGCGGTCCAAGCAGTTGTAACGATACCCGGGTTCGACTCAAGGCCGGTAAAATCGAGGTCTGTACAGTCCCTGGAAACCTCGAACATACCATTCACCTGCTCAACCAGTGCTGCGACCCTGGACCAGTGCATTGGACTCCGGCTTTCGAACGACACATCGAAAGTACACACAAACAGCCCGCCCGGCTTCAGAATCCGGAAGACCTCGTTTACAACCTGTTCCGGACGTCGCGTGTGCTCGATGACAGAGACGCTGTATACGGCATCCACGGACTCCACGTCCTGTGTAAGGGCCTCGAGATCTTCCCGCCGAAAACTGGGTGAAAATCCTGTTACTTTTTCAACTGCTGTCATCGCCTCGCCGACCAATAGGTCGTTGTCGTAACAGTCTATGTTCAGGCCAGGATTGCACCGCATTAAATAAAACGGAAAAAACGTGAAGCCGGAGCCGGCATCGACCAAATCGACGGGTGTTGGGCGGGTCGTCGCCCAGGCCAGCACGCGTTGCGCCGTGTATACGTACTCCCAGCGCCGACTCCACTGGAGAAATGGGTCTTGTACCCATTTTCGCCCATAGATCCTTGCTGACACATTTCCCGTCTGGCAGTGATCTTCAAAAAAGCGCGAATGCTCAAGCAATTCCTGATACTGCGGCTCGGACTCCAATGCCTGGTATTCCGCGATAGTAGGTATTCCACTGCTGAGCATAATTTTCTAGGTCAGTCGCTGTTTCTCAATGAATGCCAAGACTCGCCGAAAAACACTACCACACCATTAATGTCGTCAAACAGTACGATTAAGGCCCGCAAGGCGACGGCGGTGACGATGAATTCGCGTATGTCCCATACAAACCCTAGTCTGCTAAGCGACAACAGTCATCTACACCGTTTACAGAGTCGTAGGATCGATGAGTCCAAGCTGACAGAAAACGGTTAAATAATCACTCAAGCCTGATTGACAGATGATCTTGCCATTACGCACTGTACAGATAGTCATGTCGCGGAAATCGATCGTCTTACCGGTGGCCTGGTGACCCATGAACATTCCTTGATGCGTACCACGAATACGCAGACGGACTGCGACCTTATTACCCTGGACGATTAACTCCTCGATCTCTTCGCGATAGTCCGGGAACCCGGTTCGGATGGCTTCCGCAAAGGCTCGAACTCCCGCTACGCCTTCGCCCCAACCGCTGCCCATTGGGTAGTCTGCCCGGTAATTATCTGCGTAAAATTCGGTCACGCGTTCAGTCTCGCCTTCGGTCCAGATCACGCGACAGGCAGCTCTAACAATGGATTCAGGGTTCACGCGAATGTCAGTTCCGTTGCAATTAGTTCGTTGACTGTGTCGCGAAGCTCGGGGATTTTAGCTGACTGATTACTGTTTGAGCAGTTGGTTAGAGCCTCTGCCGTCTAGGTACGGGAGAGGCACCCATTGTGCCGACCGGCTCCATAATCCTTCTTAATCAACGAGTTAAGTGGTGGGCCCGCCAGGACTCGAACCTGGGACCAAGAGATTATGAGTCCCCTAACCTCAAGTCAGGAAATCTAGGCTGAACAACTGTTTGCGAACACTCCAATCAACCCGACCCGTTAAAAGTAGATGCTGAGTAGAAAGTAAGTAAGCTTTGCTCTTCCGTAGCGTTCAACTAACTTTTACCCTTGATTATCATTCTTGTATTGGTGAATTCTGAAGACGTACCCTAATGGCCGTCAGACCTCCTCTATAGATCTAGTTGAACAATTCCTGACTATCCGGTGGCGGAAGTTTTGTAGGGTGCCATGGTCCGTACTCTATATTCCGTGATTAAAAGCTCAATCTAGTCGAGCCCTTTCTCGGCAAAGAATGCTTTAAGTCCGTTACTCACCCCGTCGGGATCAAAGTACGGTTCGAAATTTGTCCCTTCGACATCGATTGCTATGGCTTGAGGCATTGCGGCAGCCGTATTCCGGTGCCCGATGTAAAGCACATCGTCCGGCGCACACATCAGCAGCGTCGGACACTTGATGCCTTCGATAAATAAGTCGAATCGATAATCCCATACGCAACGATAGATCTCACCGCGAATTTTCCAGGCACGAAGCGCGGCGGAAAGTTCATCGTTCATGTTGTCGAGATCCAGTTTCCCGCCCAGGTTGTAGATGTAATCCCAAGTGATCTGCAAATACGCGGCGTCATGTGAAGGGCCGACCGAACCGCTGAACTCTTCCCTGAACGGGATTGCTTCTTCTTCCGACAACAAGGTGGCGCCCATCATGGTGCAGCTTTTAACGCGATCCGGATACAGCGACGCCATTTCTGCGGCCATCGCTGCACCGGTGTGATTGCCAAACACATGGAAATCATCAAAGCCGAGCGCATCGATGAATTGCATCGTGTATTCCTGCAAGCGGCTGATGGAATCAATTTCGGGCGGGTCAAATGATCCGCCGAAGCCGGGCAGATCGAGCGCGATACAGTGATGCGAATCGTTCAGCCGTTCGAGCGTCGGCAAATACATCTTGCCGCCGCTAACATTCTGGTGCATGAAAATTATTGGCGTTTTGTCCACCGGCCCGCCGTGGTAATAATGAATCTGGCCGCCGGGTATATCAGCGTAGGCTTTCTTTATCACGATAGTTCCCCTGAGTGTTAGCCTCTGACCTGTTGTTAGTTAAATTATTCTTGCACGACTGAGGGTTGAATTTAGAAAAGGCGTTAGCTTCATTTAGCGCACGCACTTGCTGAAAGAATAGACCTTACGCCTTTCACGAATATAACGAGACTGTACGGCCAATGTACAAAGCCACACTTATTTTTCGCATCCTGGATGCCCTCGACCGCTCGCTACTGCGCAGAGTAACCATAACAGCCGTCGACATCGCGGCCATTGTTTTTAGATTGCCCGGCGAACTGCGTGATTGCTTGCGTCGCATTCCTCAATATCATCCAAGCCATTACAGTGCTGCCGTGCTGCTCTGGTTAATCGCGGCGCGCCATGGTTGGCGGATGCCGGCCTACAACATCTATAAGTTCATCGACTCGCCCGAAGCACGACAGGTCGCCGCTGATATTTGTCGTGAACGAATTGAGCGGGACGCAGATTTTCGAACTCAACATCAGTTTTTTCTGCTCACTGATCTCGCTGCGGACGACCCGGAAGTCGTTGCCTTCGTGAAGGCTGAACTTGGCAGGCATTACGACGCTGCCGCCCAGGCTCCCTTAAAATCCGGGGTCAATTTCGAAAGCAGCACCGCCGCTCTTGCCTTGGCAGATACGGACCGCGTCTTTCGCGCCGCGGGACATCGCATGTTTCTCGTCAGCGGCACTTTTCTTGGCGCCATTCGTGACGGCCGTTTCGTTCGATCTGAATACGATATCGATGTTGGTTTCTTTGCCAATGAAGTTGATATTAGGGATGTGGCTAGAGTAATGCGTGATTCGATGAACTTCCCCAACGTCACTTTCAATGAGTATCTCGTCAAAGCTACTCATGCTAATGGGACCCGCGTTGATATCTTCGCGCACTTCGCTGACGACGGGCTCATATGCCATGGTTCCGACAAGCATCGATGGTACAACACCCCTTTCGAGCTGACCGAAATCGAATTCGAAGCCGGCCGATACCAGGCACCGAAAGATGCCGAACGCTACCTGCTGGAAAACTACGGGTCCTGGCGCGAGCCGTGCGCGTTTTGGGATGTCTCATTCGACACGCCCAACTGTGCATTCCCGCAAACCAAACAAGCGTTATTCATGTTGCTCAGGTATGCCACTCAGAGCGAAAATCGTCATCGCGCAACCATGGCTCTATATGCGCTGGAGCGTGATTTCAACATCGATTACACATCCTTTATACCGCATGGCGAAAGCACCGAACTTCGAACGCAATTACCCAACCAACGGACGGTGCTTGTTTTCGTAGAACTCGATCCACCGCGACGTCGAGAACTCGCGATGCTTGCCGAAGCGGCGAACCTAGGCACACACGTTGTAGCTGTACTGAGCACAGACGAGTTGTTGCGCGCGGAAAACGGGAGCACTCCGCAACTGACGCTCGAGGAGCGCTGGGAGATAGCAGCCTCTCTTCGCCACGTGGACTCGGTCGCCGCCTGTAGATCCGACGGTGATCGGGCGGCACAGGCACGTATACATCGGGCGCGGATTGCTTTGGTCGACCCGCATGTCCGCGAGCGATTCGCACGCCTCATATCGGGATGTGAAATCGTTGCTCTCCTTTGAGCGTCGACGCTCGATTGCGCCTTGCGTTTGACTTCATCAATCGGGTCAACCGCTAGTGATAGCTTCAGCAGCGTCTGCTTGGCTCGTTCCCGTCCATTCTGAACAGACAGAACGGGGTATATACCTAATGACACTCCTTCATTGGGGCCTCCTTGGATGCGGCCCTCTGCGAAGAATATGAGTGACACGCTGGCCAACGGTCGGGGGTTCCGCATCCTCAACGTCGTCGATGACTTCAATCACGTTGGCCTGCACATCGAAATCGACACTTCAATTACATCACCTCGCCTGGTTCGCGTGTTCGAGCAGCTGCGCAGCCAGCACCGATTACCACACGTCCCCAGAACGGATAACGGCCCAGAGTTCCTCGGCGAAGTCTTTACCGAATGGGCCAAGAACGCGGGTATAGCCATTCAGTACATCCAGCCGGGCAAGCCCAATCAAAACGCCTATATAGAGCGGTTCAACCGGACGTATCGGGAAGAGGTACTCGACCTGTGTCTGTTCGCCAGCCTTGATGACGTTCGTGAGGCGTTCTACTGGCGGCGGATCGAATACAACGAGGAACGACCACACGATTCACTGGGCGACCGCACCCCTGCGGAGGCTCGACAACGAGTTGCTTGAAAACTCTACTTTTAAACTGTCGCGCTTGCGGGGAAGCTTACGCCTAGAGGGCGGACTCGACCTGACGGAAGGGAATATTGTTTAATACGATAGAGGACGAGCCTTGTCCGGCCGGTTCAAAAAACCTGGTACCCATAGAGGGAAAAAATCATGCGACTAAACATACTCGATCGCGGACATCGCTGGACTCAGAAACTGGTTTTCAAAATCGTGAACTGGCAGATGGGACACGTGCCGGGACCGATGAAGCTCCTCACGTATCGTCGTGATTTTTTTGGCGAGGCGTTTACCGACTGCCTGCAACAGGGCTTGCGCCACGGCAAGCACTGGACCGTGGGCGAACTCGAACTGTTTGCCGCTTTTGTCTCCAAGCTCAATCAGTGCGAATACTGAACGGGTGATCACACCGCGGTCGCGGTGTTAGGCATGTCGCCAGCGGCGGTGACGGCGGTATTGGAAGACTGGCGCAGCGCGCCGGTCAACGATCGGCTGAAAGCCGCGCTCGGCTATCTCGAAGGCCTCACTTTGCAACCTGATGCCCTGACGAGCACAGATATCGCCGCGCTGAACGAAGCCGGAGTGAGCGACGCCGCTGCTACTGAAGTCGCTTATGTGGCGCTATTGTTCAGCGTGATGGATCGCCTCGCGGACACCTTCGATTTTGACATTCCCAGTGCGGACGAAATTGGCGAAACCGGGCAATTTCTACATAAGCACGGGTACAAGCTCGTCAAAATGATCCGCTGACGCTTTAACTGATCCCGATGGAACCTGTCCAGCTAACGACCGCGGCCATGCTTCGCTTTGCGCCATGACCTGGCCTACGCCGATTCGAAATGTCCTTGCGCGCGTTCTTGGCGAACGTGGCGACGCGCCGCAAGCTTTGCGTAAAGCCGTTGCGGATTACGCCCGCATTGCCGGCGGCGGCAGCGGCGATTCGTCAGAGCTGCCTGGCGACGTTGCGACGTACGTCGAAAAAATGACCCACACCCCGTACAAGATGGTGATGCGTGACATCGAGAGCTTGAAACAGCAAGGCTTTACCGAAGATCAGATTTTCGAACTTACGCTAGCCGCGGCGCTCGGCGCCGGTCAGGGGCGGTTCGAAAAAACGCTGGCGCTCATTGAGGAGAAAAACCGAGCGACTTAAAAAAAGTGTCAGGTTTATGTTTTGGTGCGTACACCACCGAGTTAAATAAGCAACACACCTTCCGACGATGAATATATACATGGATAACATTCATGCCTGGGACATACTGATCCAGAGTTTGAGCAACATTCACGCATGCCCACGAGCGTCCCGGGCGGTTTTGGCACTTAACGGGAAAGACACACGAGAAAAATCGCCGATTGTCCGTCATCAAATAACTTGAGACATGGGTTGATTGTCGATAACAGAGACTCTGGCTGGTCTGGCTCCTGTTTAGTTTAAAGTCATGCGACCGCTTTGGCATGCTGCTGTCGCCGCCAGGCTATCGTCCTTTGTTTGATAGCACGACGTTGTTTCAAGGTAGATTTCGCTCGCCCGAAGTAGACATCGTTGTCGACAATCAACCCATGTCTCAAGTTATTTGATGACGGACATTTAGGAGAAGCAAAGATGCCTGATATCGACGCTTACGCTATTCCTCTGGAGCAAATCAACGTCAGCAATCCCTGGCTCTACGAGGACAACACAATCGGTACTTATTTCGAACGATTGCGCGCGGAGTCACCGGTGCATTTCTGTGCTGAGAGCGACTACGAGCCGTTTTGGTCAATCACCAAGTACCAGGACATCGTAGAAGTCAACAGTGCTGACAAACTGTTTTCATGCGACTACGAATTGGGTGGGCACATTCTCGGTTATCAAAAACTCTTTCGACATCATGGTGTTGATGCACGCATGTTCCAGTCCACCGATGCACCGAAACATACTGGGCAACGAAAGGCCATCGCGCCGCTGCTGTCACGTACCAGTGTGAAGGAAATGGAAGACATGTTTCGCACGCTGTGCGCCGCGATTCTTGAAGATCTGCCCGTCGGTGAGGCGTTCAATTGGGTAGATCGATTCTCGATCGAGTTGACCTCCGAAGTGCTCGCAAAATTGTTTGACTTCCCGTGGGAAGAACGCCGTTCACTCGCTCGCTGGTCGGATGTGGCCGTTAGCGAGCCTGGTTTTGGTATTGTTGATAGCTGGGAACAGCGTACACAGGAACTCGAAGCCTGTTTTCAGAAATTCTCGGCTTTATGGCAGGAGCGGCTCAGCGCCGGACCAGCGAGCGATCTGCTATCAATGATGGTGTTCTCGGACGCCACCAAAGATTTAAGTCCTGAAGAATTTCTCGGCAATTTGATCAACGTCATCGTCGGCGGCAATGACACCACAAGAAATTCCTTTTCCGGTGGGGTGGTGGCGCTCAATCAGTACCCGGATCAGTACCAGAAGCTGCGTGACAATCCGTATCTGATCGAGACCATGGTGCCTGAAATTATTCGTTGGCAAACCCCGATTTCGCATATGGCGAGAACAGCGCGCGAAAATTATGAAATCCGCGGACAAACGATTAAGGCCGGGGATCGCGTGGCGCTGTGGTACATCTCAGGAAATCGCGACGAAGAATTCTTCGGCGATCCGGAATCGTTCGTCATCGATCGCAAGAAAGCACGCCAGCATTCGTCGTTTGGTTTTGGCGCGCACCATTGTGTGGGTTATCGCGTCGCTGAACTGCAACTTAAAGTCGCGTGGCAGGAGATTATGAAACGGTTTCGCTTCGTAGAGGTGGTGGGAGAACCGAAGCGTGTATGCTCGAATGTGATTCACGGATACACGGAGCTGCCGGTGCGCCTTCATCCCTGGTGAGCAAGAAGTGCAGCAGATATCTACTATTAGGCTCCGATTTTTGAATGCCCTCTGACCAATAACCGCGATGGCGATCGATAAAAACCGTCCAACGACCGAATGGATCGCAAGCTTGCAGGGGCGCTTCCCCTGCGAGCCGGAAGTCGACCGATTTTTAACCGCGAAGCTTCAGGAACGGCCGAAGCCACCGTACCAGCCGGTGTCATTAAATGAGTTATGCCGAGGTCTCGAACGACTCCTACGCGCGTCGTTTCCGCACGCTGACGATGATGCGAATTTCATGTTCCCCGTGCACACCTATGAGACAGGTTGCAGGGAATAGCTAACGGAGTAAATCTGGCTCGTCGACGCTCAAAGAAGAGCAACGATGAGCAAGAAAGAAGACGCAGAAGAACACGTTAAATGGATCCGACGAGCCACCCGGAAACAATATTCATCCGAAGAAAAGATTCGGATAGTGCTGGAAGGTGTGCGCGGCGAGCAGTCGATTGCGGAACTGTGTCGGCGCGAGCAGATAGCTCAAACCTTGTACTACGCCTGGTCGAAGGAGTTCCTTGAAGCGGGCAAGAAGCGGCTATCTGGGGATACCGCCCATGAGGCAACGTCAGACGAGGTGAAGCAGCTTCGTCGCGCCTCTCTCGGGCGGATTTAAGCGACACATCGGGATACGGTCCGAGCGAAGGCCGCTTCTCTTTGCCCGCGATCCGATATTTCAGTCGCCACCACCTACCACCTCTCGGCGACATCTGACATGGTGATAAAGGGATCCGTTTCTCCGTTAGCGGCGTAACATTAGTTTTGCACAGATGAACGAGAGTGAACGACACGCTCATTATTCTTGCCGGATTCGTTGGTACTGCGGCCTCCATGGCCGGCTTGTACGTGTTCACCGAAATATCCACCGTCTACTGGATGCCGGGACGCGCTGGCCGTAGGTGGAAAAGCCTGGTTGAGTTACCCAAGCTGCTCTACTTTCGAGCTGCGTTTCGGCTGCTGATGCCGTTGTGCGCTGCTTTTTCGGCGGTTCAGATGTTGTTATCTATAAAGCTGATTCTGGACGGTTTTGAGCGCATCTAGCCGACACGGTCCGCTGTGCCAGAGTAGCGGCCTCCCTTCTGGGTTCCGAAT
Source organism: uncultured bacterium (assembly GCA_964012875.1). GTDB lineage: Bacteria > Pseudomonadota > Gammaproteobacteria > CAXGUU01. Next base: position 1,533 of record CAXGUU010000102.1, on the reverse strand, counting down.
TGAAGCATCGACGCGTCGTGACCTGCCCGCCGTAAATGCTGTGATCGAGCAGGCAATCTTGGATTGGCCGCTGCCTGCAACTCTAAAACAATTAATACTTCCCGTGCTGCGCTACGACCACGTGGACTCTGATTGTTTGCAAATTTTCGTTTGTTGGGGGGGATACCAGATTGTCGGCGTACTCGCACTCGATTATGACGACGTTGAAGCGGAAGACCAGCGCCGAGACGTCTTGTTGCACGGGCTCTATGTTGAACCGCGGGTGCAGCGCCACGGACTCGGTCAAGCGTTGATTGCTTTCGCCGAATGCCAATCAGGGATGTATGCTCGGGACGCGATTAAACTCAGGGCTGAACGCGTTGCGTGCGGTTTTTTTGAACGCTGTGGATACGCACATCGCCCGCCAACGACTGACACCGATTATCCTTACACCTATCGAAAAAGCGGTCTGATAAAGCGTTATGAGATTCAGAGACGTCATGAGGCCACGGCGCATCGCGCGGTAGGTTCGGATTTCCCTGAACATCCTTTATGTTTTCGTGAGCCGTACCGATAGGCCTAGACTGCTCTGAGGATGAGGTGCAAGTTTGCCTGAGGGACCCGAAATTCGGCGTGCTGCGGATCGCATCTCAGGGGTGTTGACAGGGCAACGTCTCGACGAGGTCTATCTTGCTCCAAAGAGTCTGCAAGGGTTTCAGAACACCCTCACCGGCGCCACAGTGAGTCAGATTGACACCCGTGGCAAGGCTATTCTGACTCGTTTTGACAACGGATTAACATTGTATTCGCACAACCAGCTCTACGGTCGCTGGTACGTGCGAAACCGCGGAGAACTGCCACGCACCGCTCGGATTCTGCGCGTCGCGCTACACACGCCTACTCATAGCGCACTACTGTATAGCGCCTCGGCGATCGAGGTGCTCGACGTCGCGGGCCTGGAGGCGCATCCGTTTCTGAGTCGCCTTGGACCTGACATCCTTGATCTGCATCTCAGCTGGCAAGCGCTCGCGTCGCGACTAAATGAACCGCGGTTTCGTGGCAGGTCGTTGGCGAGTCTGTACCTTGATCAGACATTTGTCGCAGGCATTGGCAACTACCTCCGAAGTGAAATTCTTTACTTCGCCGGCCTCACGCATCTGCGCCACCCTGCGGATCTGAGCCGGTCGGAGCGACAGCGGCTGGCGCGGCAGACGCTGGCCGTTGCGAAGCGTTCGTATCAAACGGGGGGTGTCACGAACCCGCCTAGCAAGGTACGGCTTAGGAAGGCCGCCGGTGACAAAAGCAGGAGCGGCCACCGGTTCGGGGTGTTTGCCCGGGACGGCCGACCGTGCGATGTATGCGGTGAAATAATCCTACGAGTTAATGCAGGCGCCCGTCGACTTTATTTCTGCCCGCGCTGCCAAAATTGAAAGCACTGCCGAAGGGTTTATGAGTCCCCGTTGTCCTATATAGGCGCGCAGCCCCGGCGGTACAACCACGCGGAAGTGATAGCGTCCGGGGGCTTTTTCTTGCAAATAGTGGGGGTAGTGCGTC
>CAXGUU010000101.1:0-10832 GCA_964012875.1 uncultured bacterium | reverse complement strand
GTGGCTATAGAACGCGTCGCGCAGACCGCCGTCGACCCCGCTACCGCGGCGCTCAAGGTGCCGCCGCATTCGATCGAGGCAGAGCAATCTGTACTTGGCGGTCTCATGCTCGACAATGAAGCATGGATGAATGTTGCTGAACGGATCAGCGTTGAAGATTTCTACCGGCGCGATCACGGTTCGATTTACCGAGCTATAGAAAGGCTCGCTGACGACAACCAGCCTTTCGACGTCGTCACATTGGCGGAATGGCTGGAGCGCCATCAGGAGCTCGATCGGGTCGGCGGCATGGGCTATCTGGCAGAGTTGGCTGAAAACACCCCTAGCGCGGCGAACATAAAGGCCTACGCCGATATCGTCCGTCAGCGCGCCATATTGCGCGATCTGATATCGGCCGGTACCCAGATTACCGATAACGCGTTCCAGACCGAAGGCCGAACGCCGGACGAGCTTCTTGATATCGCTGAAAGCCTGGTGTTCGAGATTGCGGAGCGAGAATCACGCGGACGCAGCGGTTTTCGACCGATCAAGGAGTTACTGGTTGATGCGCTTGACCGTATCGATCAACTTTTTCAGCGCGACAATCCGATTACGGGCGTTGCTACGGGCTTCTACGAGCTCGATTCGATGACCTCCGGTTTGCAGAAGTCCGATCTGGTAATCATCGCAGGCCGACCGTCAATGGGGAAAACGGCCTTTGCACTGAACATCGCACAACACGCCGCGATTAAGGAAGAGCTCCCGGTCGCGATTTTCAGTATGGAAATGCCGAGCGACCAGCTGGCAATGCGAATGATGTCATCGCTCGGTCGCATCGATCAGCACAAGGTTCGGACCGGGAAACTGGGGGATGACGATTGGCCGCGGTTGACCCACTCGGTAGGCATGCTGTCCGAGGTCAGCATGTTCATCGACGACACGCCAGCGCTGACGCCAGGTGATCTGCGGGCACGGTGCCGGCGCCTGGCGCGCGAACATGGACTCGGGCTGATCGTCATCGACTATCTACAATTGATGCAAGTACATGGAACAACCGAGAATCGCGCCACCGAGATTTCCGAGATATCACGTTCGTTGAAAGCCCTGGCAAAGGAGCTCAGTTGCCCGGTGGTTGCGCTGTCTCAGCTCAATCGAAGTCTGGAACAGCGGACCGATAAGCGACCTGTTATGTCGGATCTCAGAGAGTCCGGCGCTATTGAACAGGACGCCGATGTCATCATGTTCATCTACCGCGATGAGGTCTATGACGAAGATACGACCGACACCGGAATCGCTGAGATCATCATCGGGAAACAACGTAATGGTCCAATCGGGACACGGAAGCTGCGATTTTTCGGCGAGTACACGAGCTTCGAAAACCTGGCGCACGATGCGTTCGGTGGGTCTGAAGAATGACCCGCCCGGCGCGGGTAACGATTGACCCTCAAGCCGCCGCACACAATCTCGCTCGGGTGCGCCAGTGTGCGCCGAACTCTCGCGTTCTCGCAGTCATCAAGGCGGATGCGTACGGGCATGGCATCACACGTATGGCCGAGTTGTTTCGCACTGCCGATGGCTTTGCGGTTGCGTCGCTGGAGGAAGCAACGGTTCTGAGGGAAACCGGCATTCAACATCCCCTGGTTTTGCTCGAGGGCCCGTTCGAGATCGATGAGTTGAAACTAATTGTCGAGCTGGGGTGTGAGGTCGTGATTCACACCGATGAACAAGTGCGGATGCTGCAGCAATGCGGACAACGCTTGCCGGTTTGGCTGAAGTTCGATACGGGCATGCACCGGCTCGGGTTCGAGCCGCATCGATACCCGGATTTGCGCGCAGTATTGAGTGATATCGCGAAACCGTTACGCGTTATGACCCACTTTGCCAATTCGCACCGGCGTGGCGACAGCAGTGTTGAAGTACAGCTGCGTCGTTTTCAGGCGCTTCAGGCTGATGGCCAGGCAGAAGCGAGTCTGGCCAATTCAGGTGCGATTCTGACCTGCCCCGACAGCCACGCCGACTGGGTGCGGCCCGGGCTGATGCTGTACGGCGTATCACCATTGCACGACGAAACTGCCGCAGCGCTGGATCTGCAGCCTGTCATGACACTGCGTTCGCGTTTGATTGCCGTGCGGCACGTCGGGGCCGGGGAGCGCATCGGTTATGGCGGCACATATATCTGCCCGGAGGATATGCCGGTCGGTGTTGTGGCCTATGGTTATGGCGATGGTTATCCGCGGCAGGGCGGTACCGGAACGCCGATACTGGTCAATGGTGAGCGGACCCAGGTCATCGGTGCGAGTTCGATGGATATGATGAGTGTTGATTTGCGCCCGGTGCCGAACAGTCAGTTCGGCGACCCGGTCACCCTATGGGGGCGAGAATTGCCGGTTGAAGAAGTCGCCGTCGCTTCGGGCACCATCCCATATGAATTGTTGTGTCGGACGCGGATGCGCGCGCACTACGAATTAGGTGGGCTGTGAAGGTTAAAAAACAATACCAGTGCCAGCAATGCGGCGCGATCGCCACGAAGTGGTCGGGGCAGTGCGGGGAATGCGAGGCCTGGAATACGCTGGTCGAAAGCATTGTCGAAGCGACGCAGGACAAGCGTCAGCGATTCAATACGAATACCGGGCGTGCGCCACAGGTGCGGACGATAGCCGAGATCGACCTGCAGGAAACGCCACGGCTGAAAAGCGGACTGGACGAACTTGATCGCGTACTCGGCGGTGGTCTCGTACCAGGCTCAGTTGTCCTGCTTGGTGGTGATCCGGGCATCGGTAAAACCACCTTGCTGCTGCAAAGTCTGGCGACCGTGCGACAACTTAACCAATTAGACGGGCTTTACGTCAGCGGTGAGGAGTCGGCGACGCAGATTGGTTTGCGCGCAGAACGGCTCTCACTTCCGGCAGACCAGTTAAAACTGTTGACTGAAACCAATGTCGACCAGATCATCGCCCAGGCGCAGGCGTCGAAGCCCGCGGTGGTGGTGGTCGATTCGATTCAGACGGTGTATTCACAAGCGCTGCAGTCGCCCGCTGGCAGCGTCGCCCAGGTCCGCGAGTGTGCCAGCAGGCTCGTGAGCTTCGCCAAGAGTAGCGGGGTCGCGCTCTACCTGGTCGGCCACGTCACCAAGGATGGCTCAATCGCCGGGCCTCGCGTACTTGAGCACATGGTTGATGCGACGCTGTATTTCGAAGGAGACCCTGACGGGCTTTATCGGTTAATCAGGGCAATCAAGAATCGTTTCGGCGCCGTCAACGAACTCGGTGTATTTCAGATGACCGATACCGGGCTGCGCGAAGTTGCCAACCCAAGTGCCATCCTGCTTTCGCGGCACGAAACGCCGGTGCCTGGCAGTGTCGTGATGGTGACGCGGGAAGGAACCAGACCCATGATGGTTGAGGTGCAGGCGCTCGCCGATGAAAGCCCGTTGGGTAATCCCCGCCGTGTGACCGTTGGGCTGGATCAGAACCGACTGTCAATGTTGCTGGCTGTTCTCAACCGCCACGGTGGCATCTCTACGGCCGGCTGCGACGTCTTCGCCAATATCGTCGGCGGGGTGCGGGTCAACGAGACGGGCGCAGATCTGGCCATCGTGCTGGCGGTGCTTTCGAGTCTGCGTAATCAACCGCTGGACCATAAAATGGTGGTTTTCGGTGAAATCGGAGTCGCCGGCGAAATTCGGCCGATACCGGGCGGACCGGAACGTCTGCGCGAAGCGGCAAAACACGGTTTTACCCGCGCTATTGTGCCGCGAGGCAACGCGCCGAGTTCGCCGCCATCGGGGTTGACGGTTGAGGTCGTGTCACGGCTCGGAGAAGCACTCGACGCCGTGCGCTAGGAAGCATTCGAGCGCCAGTAGCCCTGCCCGCGCGTCAACTTCTCGCTCACCTGATCCGTCTGGCCGCGCGGTAACCTCTAACCGAAGTCAGGTTGCGCCTTCAGCGTCACCCTCAGCGCCGGCGAGGGCGTCCGGGGATACCGTCACAAGTCGCGCGCTTTTTACCGCCCGTTCGTGGGTCTGGACAATTTCGATGGTGATGTCATCAATCCGGAACGTGGTACCGGTCACGGGAATATCTTCCAGCGTTTCCAGGATCAACCCATTCAGGGTTTTGGGCCCGTCGGTCGGTAAGCCGAAATGGTAGGCACGATTGATTTCCCTGATGTTGGCGCTGCCGTCAACGAGAAAGCTGCCGTCTTCCTGCAGGTGGACGTCGCGGATGAAGGTTTGTGGATCGGTTGTAAACTCACCGATGATTTCTTCGAGAAGATCTTCCAGGGTCACCAGGCCTTCTATGTCGCCGTATTCATCAACCACGAAAGCGATTCGCTGGCGTTCTTTCTGAAAATTCTGAAGTTGCGTGTAGAGGTCGGTTTTGAGGGGCGCGAAGTAAGGCTCGCTCAATATGGCGCGTAACTCCTCCGGCGAGAACTCGTCTCCCGAGCGCAGCAACTTGCTGACGCGTCTCAAGTGGAGCATCCCGATCAGGTTGTCGATGTTGCCCTCATAGCAAGGCACGCGCGTATGTCGGCAACTGATGAGCTGGTCGACAACCTCGCTCCAATCATCCTCCAAATCGATGCCGTATATCTCCGCCCGCGGCACCATGATGTCTTCGACGCTTGCGCTTTCGAGATCCAGGATGCCAAATAACATTTCGCGGTGTTTCTGCGGAATCATGGCGCCCGCTTCTTTCACGACCGTGCGCAGCTCTTCGCGATTGAGCGCATCTTTCGAATGCTTGAGATCAGTTACGCCAAACAGCGCGAGGATGCCGTTGGATACTTTGTTCAAGCACCACACCAGCGGGTAGAACAGCAACATCAGTATCCGTAGCAGGTAGGACGACGGGAACGCGATGCGCTCGGGATGTAACGCTGCAAGCGTTTTCGGGACCACTTCGGCGAATACCAGCACCACCGCGGTCATCGCAACAGTAGAGACCAGTAAGCCGCCTTCCCCCAGAAAATGAAGTGTGATTACCGTTGCGATCTGTGCTGAGAGAATGTTTACAAAATTGTTGCCGAGCAGGATCAATCCGATCAGTCGGTCAGGGCGTTCGAGCAGTTGCTGGGCATTCGTGGCAGAACGATGGCCGCGGTCGGCAAGATTTTTGAGCCGATAGCGATTGAGCGCCATCATCGCCGTTTCGGAACTCGAAAAATAAGCCGAGGCAATGATCAACACGACCAGGGCTATGACCAAAGGGACCAGGGGGAGCTCGTTTACCACGGCAGCAGTTGGTCTTTACTCACTGGGAGATACGGTTTGAGCGAGACGCTAGACGCGTTCGAGGATGAGTTCCAATGCGACCTTGGACCCAAAAAAGCCCACGGCAAGACTGACAAAACCGCCGATGACGTATTTTGACGCCTTACGCCCGCGCCAATGTCGGTAATGCCTTCCCCATAGAATCGAAATGAACACACACCATGCCAGCATTGAAAAAACGATTTTGTGTGACAGATGTTGCGCCCGCGCGTCGTCAACGTAGAAACTGCCGGTGATGAGACCGAGACTCAAAAGCACGAACGCAACCCCGGTCAGTTGAAACAGCGTCGCTTCCATCACCGGAAGCGGTGGTAAAAATCCTATGACCGGCTGATGGCGTTTGAGGCGCTGTTCGGCAACCATGAGGTAAATAGCCTGCACGGTCGCGATGGCAAACAGGCTGTAAGCGACCAGTGAGAGTGCAATATGCATCGCGAGCCCGGGTGTTTCACGCACTAGATTCTCACTGGTGTAAGTGAGGGACAGCGCGATTACGACCGCCGCGAAGGGCAAGACTACAACGGTGAGGCTGGCCACCGGCCGCAGCATGGCGGCAGTCAGCGCGAGTGCCACGACAATCCATGACACCAGCGAAGCCGCCGGGAAGAGTCCCAGGTTGATGCCCACGCCCGTGACCGTGAGTGGATACAGGGCTGCACCATGTGCGCCGAGAGCGACTACGCAAAGTGCGATTGTCAGGGGATCGCGATTGGCACGCGGCGGCAGTGTGGCGCGTCCGCTCATGCGTACGGCAACGATCAAGTAGAGCGCGATCGCCAACAGCCCGCAGGCAATGACGTTCATGAATGCCCGTAATCAGTCATCAGGCGGACGATGATGGCATAATTGCCACATGTAATGAAGCCGACTGACGGGGTGGTTAGCAGTCGGTTTCGCCATCCGGATAACAGGTAAATCATGTTTCAGAATCTGAGCGGGCGGCTAGGCGCGGTCGTCAAAAATCTGAGCGGTCGCGCGCGGCTGACCGAAGAGAGTATCGACGAGACGCTGCGCGAGGTCCGTATCGCCCTGCTCGAAGCGGACGTCGGACTGGACGTGGTCAAACCGTTCCTGGAACAAGTGAGGCAACGTGCCGTCGGGCAGGATGTCATCGGCAATCTGACGCCCGGGCAGGCACTCATCCGGGTTGTGCGGGATGAGCTGACGGCACTGATGGGTAGCGCCAATGAGACACTCGACCTGGCAGCAGAGCCGCCCGTCGTCGTACTCATGGCGGGCCTGCAAGGCGCTGGTAAGACCACCTCCGCGGCCAAGCTCGCGCGCCGCCTGATGGAGCAGGAACAGAAAAAAGTGGGCCTGGTGAGTTGTGATGTTTACCGTCCGGCAGCCATTGAGCAACTGCGGGTTCTGGCTGGTGAAGTGGGTGCCAATCATTACCCGACCGATGAAAGCCAGAGCGTAGAGCAGATCGCGAAACAGGCTTTCGATCAGTCGAAACGAGCGTTTGATGATGTGCTAATCGTCGACACCGCCGGCCGGCTGGCCATCGACGAGGCGATGATGGATGAGATCAAGCGCCTGCATCAGGTCTTGTCGCCGCAGGAAACATTGTTCGTTATCGATTCGATGATGGGGCAGGACGCGGTTGCGACCGCGCGCGCGTTTAATGACGCCTTGCCGCTGACCGGCGTGGTATTAACCAAGAGCGATGGCGATGCTCGCGGCGGTGCCGCGTTGTCGGTCAAACAGGTGACGGGCAAGCCCATCAAATTTATTGGCACAGGCGAAAAAACTGATCAACTCGAGCCCTTCCATCCTGATCGCATCGCCTCGCGTATTCTCGGTATGGGCGACGTGCTGTCGCTGATCGAGGAAGTCGAACAGAAAGTTGATCAGGAAAAAGCGGCCAAAGTTGCGCAGAAGCTGAAGAAAGGGAAGGGCTTCGATCTGCAGGATTTTCGCGATCAGCTCGATCAGATGAACAATATGGGCGGTATGTCCAATTTGCTCGGCAAGCTGCCGGGGATGTCGGACCTGCCCGACGCCGTGAAGGACAAGGTTAACGACAAGGAATTTGTTCGGCTGGCGGCGATCATCGATTCGATGACGCCGCACGAACGGCAGTTTCCCGCAGTTATCAAAGCCTCACGCAAGAAACGTATCGCGGCCGGTTCCGGTACTCAGGTGCAGGACGTCAATCGTCTGCTCAAGCAATTTACGCAAATGCAGAAAATGATGAAGAAAATGTCTAAAAAAGGTGGCATGAAAAATCTTATGCGAGGCATGCGAGGTCAGATGCCGCCGGGCTTTCCGATGCAGTAAGCGGACGTTTGCCCCGCCGGGTATTTAGCCGGGCGCGCTCACCGTGGTTGACCGGTTGTGTCGATTGTAGGCCTGGACGAACTGGTCGAGCAGCTTGTAGACGATGTCGTAGATTCGGGGCAGGTCGGAGGGGTTCAGAATACCGTTTTGCCCTTCCGACCACACTGTGCTGGGAACATAGGCCGTGCCTGAGCTGTCGAGTGGTACCTTGCGGTTCAGTCGCACTGACAGGCCGTAGGAATACATGCCATAGGAGTCGGTTGCTGTGCGCAGGCGAATGGAGACCTGGCTGGCCGCGGCGTCGGCCGCTGCGGTTCTTTCGTCGACGACAGTCAGTCCGTGTCGGGCCAACTGCTCGCTGCTCTGGTCGCGCAGCTTTTCGGTGGTCAACCCGTAACGAACAAAATTTCGATCAACGCCATCCACAGCTACGCTGATTGTGGTGACACCGCGGAGCGCGGCGGCGCTGAAATTGTCGGCCGCGGCCGCGTGCATGCAAATCAGCCACAGGCAGGCACACAAGGCGGAAACTTTTAAGTTCGAACTCAATGTATGGGTCCCTGTTGTTGGGGCTGTTCAGGCGCGTTGGCCATTATGCCTGAAGGCACGCCAGCCGAAGAGGATGTGTGCGAGGCTAAATAGGACGAAGCAAATTAACGACCATTCGGCGATGGAAAGGCCGGCAAAGGTCCAGTCGACGGTTGCGCATTCGCCGGTACCCTTCAGCGCAGTCCTGATCACTTCTGCCAGCGGATAGACCTCGAGCATGAACTCAAGGCCCGGTCCGCATTCCGGGATGCGATCTTCCGGCAAGTGCTGCAGCCAGACCTGCCGTCCGGCGATTGCGGCCCCGATGCCCGCGAACAAGGTCGTCAGGCCGCAATAGGCGAGGGTCGCTACGCGCGCCGGTCCGTGGGTTGCTGCGATGATCCCGGTGGCCGCGATCGCCATGTAGCACAGGCGTTGAAAGATACACATCGGACACGGTTCGAGACCCTCATGAAACTGCAGGTAATAGCCGTAGGCGAGCAGGGTGGCAGTGGCCAACGCGGTGATCAGGAAAAACCAGCGTGGAACAAAAAGGGGATGGGTCATGTCTTCTTCAGCGGCGTCTGTTGTCGCCAGTCTATCGTGGGCCCGCCGAGGTTCGGCAGTGTTCATCAAGATAGGTACGAATTCTGCGTTCGAGCCAGTAGGTCGGCTCGCCCAGTCGCCCCTGGCCAACAAAACCGACGTGACCGCCGGTATCGTAGAGTTCGAACGTAATCGAGTCGCTTAGTTCCGACGCGGTCGGAATCGCGCGCTCCGGCACGAACGGGTCGTCGCGTGCGTGGACGATCAGGGCCGGAACATGAATATCCCGCAGGAAGCCTCGTGAGCTGCTCTCGGCATAGTAGTGGTGCACGTCGCGGAAGCCGTGCAGCGGGGCTGTGACAGCATCATCAAAGGCCCAGAATGTATTGAATTCACGGACATCGGAGAATTCGACGGGTGGACGACGATTGCGGAATCGCCGCAAAAACTTGTCCTGCATGCTGTTGACCAGGCGGCGCTGATAGATCTTCGAGAATCCTTCGTTCAGGCGGTCGGCACTGGCAGCGAGGTCGAACGGCACTGAAATCGCAACCGCGGCGCGGATTGGCGCCCCGGACCCACGCTCGCCTAACCACTTGAGCACGACGTTGCCGCCGAGCGAATAGCCAACGACAGCGGCCGGCGCGCTGCCGGCTTGTCTTTCGATGTGTTGGATGACTTCGGCAAGATCACCGGTGTCACCCGAGTGATAGCTGCGGTCAAGGCGATTCGGTTCGCCGCTGCATCCCCGGAAATGCATCAAGGCGACCGCATAACCGTGTGTGAGGAGTTCGAGCATGACAGCACGCGCATAGCTCGATTCAAGACTGCCTTCCAGGCCGTGCAACACGAGCACGATGGGGCCACCCTGGTTGCCGGCCCAGGCCAGGTCGACGAAATCGCCATCGCTGAGTTCGACGCGCTCGCTGCGTGTTGAAAATTTCGGGACAGTGCGGAACAGGCTCGCCCAGATGGTCGGCAGATGCGGCCCCCGCAGGATCCGGTGTGGCGGCGGCGCACCCATCCGGGTCAGGGGTCAGACGCGTTGTCGGGTGCGGGTCATGGCTACGAATCGATTCGAGACAGGACCAGCCCGGGTTCGTGTGCAAGGCGGAACCCGGTGTCCGTCGCGTTGACGTTGAGAACAGCGAGCACATCGACCGAATCGTCTGGTCGGGTGGCCGCGCTCAGGACGGTACCGCATTTTTCTGCCGTGTCCGCGGTCACGATTTCCGCGCCCGGTTCCGGTGCGTCGCCACTGTTTGCATGCATGCGGGCCAATCGACGCTTGACCGCGCCCCGGAATTTCACCCGGGCAATGATTTCCTGTCCCGGGTAGCAGCCTTTGTCGAAACTCAGGCCCGCACCTTGATCAAGGTTCAGTTCCTGGGGCAGAAACTGATCACTGAGTTGGGCGCCAAGTGTTGGGATGCCGCGATCAATCAAAGCCCGATTAGCGCTACCCCCAACGGCAGCTTCGACATCGATGGATCGCCACGTTTCCGCGAGCTTCGAGCCGGGAGCCAGGAGCCAGTGGGTACCACCGTCGGTGAAATGGCGGACGTCCGCATCGACCTCGTTCAGCTCATCGCCGAATACCTGAATTGCGGCGTAGTCCGCGCTTTTGTCCGAGAGTTGAACGTCGGCGCGCAGCACAAACATGTTTAAACGCCGAACCAGGTTTTCCGCCGCGCCGGCCGGCACCAGCAACCACAGCCGGTCAGCCTGTCTGAGGACGGTCACCAGGAAGAGGACGCGCCCCTTGGGAGAGCACCAGGCAGTTAACACGCCGCGCTGCTCACCAAGCGCGTTCAGATCTGCGCATAGCTGCCCATGCAGGAATGACAAGGCGTCACTCCCCGACACTTCGCATACCGCGAAATCGAAAAGTGCAAGCTTGATGCCCGCTGAAGAGGTCTTCGGTGTCGATGTTTGCAACGCTTCCGCCCAGTGTTCGTTCATGAGGTTCATTCCGCTTTGGGATCGCCCAGCTGCTGCACGATTGCTTGGAATTCGGGCGATGCGGGTTGGTCGCGTCCGGTTACCCACAGGTACAGGTCCATGTCGGAGCTGTCCAGAAACCGGCTGAATTTTTCAAGATCATCATCGCTCATGCTCGCGCCACGCGCAGCAAGGAAACGTTCGAGCACCAGATCGAGCTCTCGCATGCCGCGGCGACAGCGCCAGCGCAGTCGCTTGAGGTTTGCGGCAGACAAGATCT
>CAXGUU010000100.1:0-10877 GCA_964012875.1 uncultured bacterium | reverse complement strand
CGTCGTCAGCTTGCTGCAGACCAACCAAAACATCCTCGTGCGCCGCCGGGGCCAATTCCTGCAGCGCTTCGTGCAGGATTTCGGCGCCGATTTTCGATCCGCAGCCGCCGCAGCGCATGGCCTCTACCAGCTTGTCGTCGCCATTCTGGTCATCGTGGGCGTCGGCCATTTCAGGGAGGTCCTGGTAGCGCAGTATGAAACGCCGATCGATCCAGTCTTTCCATCGCCATACCCAACGACCGCTCGCCGCGAACGCGCCCCGCGAGGCGATTGCGTGCTTGGTGCCCGTGGAAATCAACGACAGAAACTGCCGTTGCGGGCGGAAGGGCCGGGTTTGCTGTCCTGCCGCAGCGCGGCGCAAATTGTCCGCCAGTGGTGGTCCCTGCCGCACGGCAAACACACCTGATTTCGGTCGTGGGTGGACCTCAACCGCAGCGATGTCGCCGGCTGCGAATATTTCGGGGTAAGTCGTCGACTGCAGCGTTTCTTCGACCCGTATAAACCCGGCGCCATCGGTTGCCAGACCGGCCTCACGTGGCCACGCCGGGGCTGATGCTGTTGTCACCCAAAGGACTTCTTCGATGGCGAGCCCCTCGCCGCGGTCATTGGTCAGGCTGTTCGCTTCCGCTTCGACGACAGTAAAATTCGTGGTCACACTGACACCAGCGCGCCGAAGCGCCTGCTCATAGCGTTGTTGTACACGGCGGTTGTGGTTCGGCAGAACGCTTGCGCCGGAAGTGACCAGGTGAAATGTGATGTCCTGTACACGCTTAGCCACCAGCCGGGACAGTCCCTGGCGCACGGCCATGATCAATTCAACGCCGCCGGCACCGCCGCCGACCACGCCGATACTGGCGGGCGGATTGTCTCCGGCGATACGTTCAGTGAGTGCCTGCCAGCGCTCGAAAAAATTGCTGACCGGCTTCACCGCGACACCGTATTTACTCGCACCATCAATCGATACGTCGGGCGAGGAGCCGATATCGATGCTCAGGTAGTCGTAGCTGATGGCGGGACGAGAACGGCAAAACAGCTGTTGCGACATGGGGTCCAGCCCGACGACTTCATCGTGATACAAGCGCGCATTGGCGAACCGCGCGAGTGGCGCCAGGTCAATGTGCACGTCGTCAAACTCATAGTGTCCGGCGATCAGCCCGGGCAACATGCCTGAATACGGCGTCATGACTTCGCGGCTGATAACGGTCAGGCGAACGCCGGGCTCTGGTTGCATACCGAACCGACGCAGGACTTCGACATGCGCATGGCCGCCGCCCACCAGCACGATGTCGGTTTTGACCGGGGACGTCTGCATGATGGTCAGGGGCTTATGGGCGCTTCACACACGGTGGCTTTAAGTAACGCCTGCCATTCAGCGGCTGGCGCGTCGGTTCGTGATTAGCTGATCACGCGATCGGGATCAGGCGATTTCTATCTTGGGCTGACTGTTGTGCGGCGTGGTCCAGCTATCGACGTTCTCATCAACCGGGTTCGACTCGAGGACGCCCGTGGCCTCGATTTCAGTCATCGCTTCTTTGCTGAATTCGGCCCCGGGTGCATCGCCAGAGATCACGAACATCAGTACCGAATACTGATCTTTCGGTCCGTCAGTGACGTTCTCGAAGCGGCGAATGATGCCGGGTGGAAAAGAAATCACGTCCAGCGGATCCAGGTCGGCGTGGTCAACACTGCCGTCTTCATTTTCCCAGCTCGCGCGCCATTTTCCGGTCATGGCAATGAAGGTTTCGTTGGTGTCGTGGTTATGCATCATTGGCCCTTTCCCCGGCAGCGCTTCGCAATAGCCCAGGTTGAAGCCTTCGGAAATCTTGATCGAAGACATCCGCGCCGCCTTGGCGCCGACCGGCGACATCATCCCTTCATCTTCGCCCACCGGCGGCTGAAATCCGATGACGTTGTAAAGAATGCGTTCGGCGCTGGGCATGTAGCTGTCGGGCAGTCCGCCATCGAAGCCCTTGAGTTCGCTGAAGCGGGCAACGCGCTTGTGCATGTCTTCTTTGGAAAAAAACTTCCGCGGGATTTGTTCTTCGAAAGCCATGTCCTGTACCTCCTGGCATCAATGCGAGCATCGTCGGCGTTAAATCACGCTCGTGACGATGTGTGACCTCGGGTGCATTATGCCGATATCTGGTGCCTTTGATCGAGGTCAACGTGTACGGGCATGCCCCCCCCGGCGCTGCGGTTACCGGTCAGCACTGTGGCCCGGCGCAGGTGCATGCGACAATCGTTGGCCCCTGAATGGAGGCCGTCACGTGATTAGCCCGATTCGCCTGTTCATTGCACTCATCATCGCCCACGCCTGTGCGTCGCCCGTCGCCGCGGCTGACATCAGCCCTGCCGTGGCCCGGGACTATGCTCACCTGGGACCTTTGTTTGAGCATTTCCATGCCAATCCCGAGCTTTCCTTTGTCGAGCACAAAACTGCGGCTCGGCTCGCGCAGGAATTGCGCGACGCCGGTGCCGAAGTCACCGAAGACGTCGGCGGTACTGGCGTTGTTGGTGTGGTCAAGAATGGCGACGGACCGGTCGTGCTCGTGCGCGCCGACATGGACGGGCTGCCGATCAAGGAAAACAGCGGCTTGCCCTATGCCTCTGCCGCCACGCAGGTCGACATCGACGGCAACGAGTTTCCGGTCATGCACGCCTGTGGCCACGACGTTCACATCGTCGCGCTGATCGGTACCCTGCGCGAACTGATGCGACGCCGCGACGAGTGGCAGGGTACGCTGCTGCTCATCGGTCAGCCGGCGGAAGAGCGCATTGGTGGCGCCCGCAAGATGATGGCCGATGGTCTGTATGAGCGGTTTCCGCGGCCTGATTTCGCGCTCGCACTGCATGTCTCGAGCTTGATGGAGACCGGGAAGTTTCGCCTTGACCCCGGCATCACATTTTCAAGTTCAGACAGTATCGACATTATCGTTCCCGGCGTCGGTACTCACGGTGCTTCACCGCAGCTCGGCAAGGATCCCATAGTAATTGCTTCGCAGATTGTGCTGGCGCTGCAAACCCTGATTGCACGCGAGACTTCACCGTTTGATCCTGGCGTGGTCACCGTCGGTTCGTTCCATGCCGGCACCAAGCACAACATCATCCCGGACCAGGCCAAGTTGCAACTCACGGTGCGTTCGAACGATGTGCAGGTGCGCAACGCTCTGCTGAACGGCATCAGGCGCATTGCTGAGAACATTGGCCGGGCGGCTGGTTTGCCTGAGGACAATCTCCCGCGTGTGACTGAACCACTGTCGTCAACGCCGCCGACGCTGAACGAACCGGCGCTCACTGGCCGCATCACCGCTGCGCTCGAAACCCGATTCGGCCCCGGTCGCTTTATAACGGGTCCGAGGAAAGGCATGGGTGCCGAGGATTTCGCTTATTTTCTTGCCGGCGAACCGCCCGTGCCGGGCGCTTATTTTCGCGTCGGCGGTACCCCGAAAGCGGCCTTTGACGCCGAGGCGGCCGGCGGTCCACGGGTGAGCGGACACCACTCGCCGCTGTTCAAGATTTCGCCGAAGCCCGCGATCACCTACGGCGTGGAAGCTATGACGACCGCAGTGCTTGAGCTGCTGGGGAAATGACCGCGAACAGGCCCCGGTTCAGCGGCACTCCGGGCGTCTGGCGGTGACCGCCAGATTGCATTGTGTGGTGTGATTAATATTTTGTGACAGTTGTTATTTAAGCGCTCAGCGGAAGCAGTCAGAACGGTGCCAACGCTACTCCCGGAGTGCCACAGATGGACGAAGACAAAACAGTCCCGCGTGCAATTTTGACCGAAATCCTGCTGGACACGCTTGATAAAGCCGTCCGGCAGCATCGCGATGATAAATCGCACCAAATCATTGAAGAAATCCGCGACAGGGGCTATGCCAAAGCCGAAGTGCTGCAACGTTTCAGAAACTTTCCAATTTGTCGCTTGCCGCGGCTGCGGTGGTCGCCGAACTAGGCTGTCAACACGCGCTGGCGGCGCTGCTGAAAAACTTAGCGAGGAATGTGAGTGCGCAACTCCGCGCACGATCTCTGCAGTAGTTTGTCAGCGACCTGCTAGCCCTGCGCCTCAAGGTAACGTTCGGCGTCGAGCGCGGCCATGCAGCCGGAACCGGCTGAAGTGATGGCCTGCCGGTAGATCGAGTCGGCAACGTCGCCCGCGGCGAATACCCCCGGGATGCTGGTTTCAGTCGCGAAACCATCGGCGCCGCCTTTGACCTTGATGTAGCCACCGTTCATATCGATCTGGCCTTCGAAGATGCCGGTATTCGGTGTGTGTCCGATGGCGATGAAAAGCCCATGGATATCGAGCTCTTTGACGGCGTCGTCCTGCACGTTTTTCACGCGAACGCCAGTGACACCGGCGTCGTCGCCAACCACTTCGTCGAGAACGTGGTTCCATTCGATAACAACGTTGCCGCTGTTGCTTTTGTCAATTAATCGATTCTGCAGGATTTTTTCTGCCCGAAACTCACCGCGACGATGAACCACGGTCACCTGCGAGGCGATATTCGAAAGGTAAAGTGCCTCTTCAACGGCGGTGTTGCCACCACCTACAACGGCAACGGGTTTGCCTTTGTAGAAAAAACCGTCGCACGTTGCACAGGCCGAAACGCCGCGGCCTTTGAACGCTTCTTCCGAAGGCAATCCGAGGTAGCGGGCCGATGCGCCTGTTGCAATGATTAGCGCGTCGGCCGTGTATTCACCCTGGTCGCCAACGAGGCGAACCGGTTTTTCTTCCAGGTAGGCCGTATGAATGGTGTCGTAGACGAGTTCAGTCCCGAACCGCTCGGCGTGGGCCTGCATGCGCTGCATCAGTTCCGGGCCCTGCACGCCGTTTTGATCGCCCGGCCAATTGTCTACATCCGTCGTGGTCGTCATCTGTCCGCCGACTTCGAGACCAGTGATCAGGACGGGTTCCAGCGCGGCTCGCGCCGCATAGACCGCGGCAGTGTATCCGGCGGGGCCGGAGCCAAGAATGAGGAGCTTGTGATGTTTGGTGGTCATAGTGTGGTCGTGAAATCAGCGTGCGGTGACAGGGCCCGACCGGGCTTGAGCGCAGCGGAGGATACACCGTCGAAACCCGGCCTCCAAACTAAGCCGCCTATGATGGTCTCGCCATGATTGTTCAAATCCAATCGTCTTGCTTGAGCTCTGCTACGGTGTCGTCGAAAGCATCCACGAATGCGTGGACGTCGGCGTCCGTCATGGGGGTTGAAAGGCAGCCAATCCCGCGCGCAGACGTGTGAATGCCGCGGTTACTGAGCCCGATAAAGCTGAGTAGCGCCAGATCTTCCGACCCCGTTTCAACGCCGCGGGCGTCGGTAATCGGAACATCGGTCCAGTGGATCTGGAACAGCGAGCCGGTACCGGTTACCTGCCCGGCGACGGCATGCTTATGAATGACATCGCTTAAGCCAGAACGAATTAAATCACCCTGGCGGTTGAGTTCACCGATGGCCGCTTCGTCCAGGAGCTTCATGCCGACAAGCCCGGCCCCGGTCGAAATCGGGTTGGCACTGAAGGTACCGAGGTTGGCAACAATGCCGCCGTCTTCCGGCGCATTCAGCACCTGCATGAATTCCTTCATGCCGCCAACCGCGCCGATGGCGAAACCGCCACCGATGATCTTGGCCATTGTCGTGAGGTCAGGCTGTATGCCGTAATAAGCCTGCGCGCCGCCAACCGCCTGGCGCAGGGTCACCACTTCGTCGCAGATGAGGACGATGCCCTTTGCGGAAGTTTGTTCCCGAACGACGCGTAAGAATTCAGGATCGGCCGGCACGGCGCCGCCGGCATAAAGCACCGGTTCAATCACAATCGCGGCCATTTCGTCACCGTATCGTTCGACGGCTTCAATCACGGCTTCCGGATCGTTGTAGCGCATCAGGACCGCGCCTTCGACTGCTGATTTCGGCAGCCCGGCCATGTCTTCGTGCGGCGTACTAACGCGCACCGGGTCGTCGACTGCGGGTAGACCATGGCCGCCGACCAGCACCGAATCAGTGGAGCCGTGATAACAGCCTTCGAACATGCCCAGCCGTTCGCGGCCGGTGTAGGCGCGTGCCACCCGAATGGCCACCATCACTGCTTCGCTGCCCGAGTTGTTGAATACGACCTGCTGGACACCGGGGATACGTTCGCACAGATGCTCGGCCAGTGCTGCTTCCTGCGCGGGTGGCGCCGAGAAGGCAGTGCCGAGCGGGATTTGTGCGGCCACCGCGGCGGTAATTTCCGGGTGCGCGTGTCCGTGGATCGTGGCCGAGTAATTACCGTGGAAATCGATGCGGCGGTTACCGTCCAGATCGATGGTCGAGGCACCTTCGCCGCGGGCCGTATAAAAAGGGAATGGCGCATGGCGTAGGAGACCGCGAGACAAGCCGCTGGGAATGAATTGGCGAGAACGCTCGGCGTGCGCCTTTGAGGCAGCATTCATCCGAACGTATTGCTGAAAGGTCTTGCTGGATTCGAGTGATCGGGAC
Organism: uncultured bacterium; assembly: GCA_964012875.1. GTDB lineage: Bacteria > Pseudomonadota > Gammaproteobacteria > CAXGUU01. The sequence continues at coordinate 4,398 of CAXGUU010000100.1, read as the reverse complement.
ATGGCGGACTCTCCATCGGTTTCGTCGGAGTATGACCTCAGGAACGCCGGATTGGCAAAGTGGATATCGCCAGTACTTCCGCGCGCCGTGCAAAATCAGGGCGACGGGCCAGGATGGTTTTGATATCTTCAACGCAGTTCACATCACGACATCGAAGGCGATATGGCGCTCTATTCTGATTCCGTGTACCCGACCGACTCGGAACTTGAGGACTTGCATGCGGACGAGCTGGCAAGCTTTGCGGCGGCCGGCACCTGGTGGTCGGCCAGGGAGCGGGTTGCGATTGCCGCCGAGGCGCGCAAGGCCCGCGTCGCAGACGGCGTTCAGGCATCGATTGGCGACGAACATCGGGCTGCCGAGGCGGATTTACCGGGAGTGGTACGCGATCTTGCGCAGCGTGCGGCGCTCGGTGGCATAACCATCAACCGGCGCTATTTCGACGATACGCTGAAGGCGGGTGTTACCGATGCTGAATACGTCGAAGTTGTTGGCGTGGTTGCCCGTGTCACTCACCTTGATGTTTTCGCGCGTGGTGTCGGCGTTGACCCGCGAGCGATTCCCGAAGCCGACGAGTCATCCGTGCCGACGAGAAAGCGTCCACCCGAAGCGGTAAACGAAGGTTATTTTGCTCACAGCGTGCCAGATGGCGAGGCCGGCGGTGATACCGCTAAGCGAATCTACCGCGATGGCGGTGGTGCCAATATCCTGCGCTCCCTGAGCCTCGTGGCCGACGAGGCTTATCGCCTGAACAAGCTTATTAGTCAGGAGTACATGACCCCTGAAAACATGGGCAATATGACCTACAGTTCGCAGGCGACGCTCTCGCGCGCCCAGCTTGAACTGGTTGCTGCCAAGGTATCTGCCTTAAACCAGTGATTCTACTGAACCACCTGGCATACCCATGCCCTCCGTGCGAGCGGCAAAGCCACCAAAAATACATTCGACCCGGTCGGTATTGTTAATGATGAAATTGACTGCGGTGTGCCTCATGGCGAGGTCCTGATCCGCTTCGCGGCGACCCTGCTGGGGCGCGACATTGAGGCGCTCGACCGTGCCCGCAATGACGTTTGCGATGCCCTCGGTGAGGAAGGCGTGACCGCGGCTTCAATTATAGCTGCTGCATTCAGCCTGGTTGATCGGGCCGCCAATGGCGTCGGCATCTGGGTCGAGCCGATGGTGTTGAACCCCTCGGCTGACTTTCGTGCGGCGATGGGGATCAACCAATTCCCGTCGGCGCAAAACACTTTCGCCCGCACTGGCTAATCGCTGCCGATTCGTTCGGCTATCGCCAGGATGCGGTACATGCTCCGCAGCACTGGCTTCTCGATGAGTTTGCCTCCGACCACGACGAGGCCGGTGGCGGCGGATTCAAATGCGGCGGTGATGCGCCGTGCGCGTTCAATTTCGTCCGCGCTCGGAGTGAAATGACGCTCGATGATGGGCAGCTGCCTGGGATGGATAGCACCCTTGCCCGTCATTCCGAGTTCCGCGGCTAGCCCGGCATCGCGTTCGAGTCCAGCTTCATCTTCGAGGTCGAGCCACGGCACATCGATAAGGTCGACTTGTGCAGCCGCTGCTGCGTGCACGAGGCGCGAGCGCGCGTAAAGCAACGGTTCCCAGTTGAGTCCGACGCGTAGCTCCGCGCTCATGTCGGCGCCGCCAAAAAGCAGTGAGTCGATGCGATCGCTGGCCTGGGCAATGTCGTAGCAGGCTTCGAGTGCTTCATTGGTTTCGATGATCACCTGGAAGCGCAGGGGACTGCCTTCGGCGGTGAGCATGTCGTCGAGTGCCTCGAGTTCGCTCGGATGTTTTACCTTGGGCAGCATGATGCCGGGTGGCGGATTGGGACTTTCGAGAATCGCTAACAGGTCCGCCAGACCATCGCGCGTGCGCGTACAGTTGATTCGGACCAGCAGTTCAGTAGGAATATTGGTGTCGAGGTCATCGAAAAGTTTCAGTGTGGCATCGCGAGCGACGTCCTTATCGCGCGGCGCGATGGCGTCTTCGAGGTCAATGCAAACGATATCGGGCGCGGCCCTCAGCGCTTTGGGAAACATTTCCGGGCCGGTGCCCGGGACAAACAGAAAGCTGCGCCGCGGTCTGGGGGCAGGACGTTGGTTGGGCATGGTGGGTCACAAGGTGGTATCGGCGCGCATGATAACCGCGCTCGAGCTGCGACACGTAAAATAGGACCCAATCTTTCAGGACGCGGTTGGCGATTATAGCAACTCGGCAGATTACGCGCGTGAATTACATTTTGATGGAGCGCCCGGTAGCTGGGTATGAGTGAGGGCAGCTGATGCTTTATCAATCGGTGCGCCGCCGATTGTTGATGCCCGGGCATGCTCGGCCAAGCGTGCGTCGAATTGCCCGCCCATTAGCCTGCCACGATATTCGCCGGGTGGTCGCTTGTCAGCTCTTTCGTACAATGCGCCCTGCAGGAGAAAAAAATTTGAGCAGTATTGTGGAAAAAACATTCGACCTTGTGCCCGGCCCGGCAGGCTTGGCAGCGGAGGTCCGCGGCGTCGATCTCGCGGCTATGCAGGACGAAACGGTCCTGCAGAGCTTGCGCGAGGCCCTCGCGACCTACGGTGTGCTGAGCGTGCCGGATCAGAAACTCGACGCGGCCGGGTTGCAGGCGTTCACTGGCCGTTTCGGCAACTTCGGGTATGACCCTTTTGTTCAGCCTATGCCCGGACACGAGCACGTGATTGAGGTCTGCCGTGATGCCGGGGAAACCGCCCCGATATTCGGTAGCCTGTGGCATTCAGACTGGAGCTTCCAGTCCGAACCGCCGGCTGCCACGATTCTGCTCGGTGCTGAGGTGCCGCCGGTCGGCGGCGATACCGTGTTTGCTAATGCGGCCGCCGCCTTTGATGCGCTTTCACCCGTTTTCCAAGACATGCTGTCTCGCCTTCGGGCCGTGCACACGGCGGCACCAGCTTACGGCCCGAAAGGTCTGTTCTCGAGAGATGACAACACACGCACGATGGACATCATCGTGTCCCCGCAAGCCGAAAATACGCAAACGCACCCCGTTGTACGCAGCCATCCTCTGACAGGGCGCAAAGCGCTGTTCGTCAACCACGTCTATACCGTCGGCATTGACGGCATGCGTGAGCAGGAAAGCCGTGTGTTACTCGAGTTCCTGTTCAAGCACATGACACGTGGCGAATTTGTTCATCGTCACCGTTGGCAGGCCGGCACGGTATTGATGTGGGACAACCGCAGTGTGGTTCATTATGCCGATGGCGGCTATGCGGGGCATCGGCGGTTGATGTATCGGACAACGGTTGCGGGCGAACAGCCTGTAGCCGCCTGAAAACGGGGGCACGCCCGCCTTCAGCGGACGGCTCGAAAGTTCGTTGTGCCGTGAGCGAGCACCGCGGGTTGTCTTCGCAGGCTAGCTATGTTCGGCGAGCGGAGAAGGTTCGTTCGCTTTTTGAAAAGCGGGGCGCGCGATGAGGCGCGCGTACCAATCGGCCAGTCGTTCCAGTCCTGCCAGCTCGATCAATTCCTGCGCGAGGTGGGCACCGTAACCGACGTTAACATCGGCAGCGCTGAATCCTGATTTGAGCAGGTAGTCGCGGCCATCAAGATTTTGATCGATCACTTCAAGGGCTTTGAACAGTCGTCGCGACTCAAGTTTCTGCACAACCGGTGAGCGCTCATCGGGCTTGATGAAAACCTTCTGCTGCACCAATGCCGCGCCGTGCACAGCGATGGTCTCGGCATAGTGAATCCATTGCAGCCATTCATTGCGTTCTATATGTCCGGGCGGGCGATGCAACGTACCGTCGTCATAGGTCTCGCACAGGTACTGTGCAATGGCACCGGATTCAATCATCGTGACATCGCCTTCGACCAGCGCGGGTACGCGTCCCAGCTTGGAAACGGCAAGGTACTCAGGCGTACGCAGAGCCTCCATACTGAAGGCCAGGGTCACGAGGTCGAATTCGACGCCGAGTTCGTGCAACAGCCACAGCGTGCGCATCGAGCGCGCACCCGCGACGTGATAGAGCGTAATCATGCGAAAAACTGCGCAAAGCCCCGCGGCGCCTGCGACGCCACAGGGGTATCAGCCTGCTTAGCCGGGCATACCCTCAAAGGCGGGCATGCCGTCAGGGATGTGATGAAAACCCTGGATGTCTTTCGTAAAGATGGCGATATCGGGGCTGAACAGGCCCGGGTCGTCCATGGTGCCGACTTTGATCAGCATAACGCCCGGCAGAGCTGGCGCGCGGCTCAGCATTTGCGTGCCACAGTTGCCGCAGAACTCGCGGGTGACGCCGTTTTCGAGATCCGAGCGCTGGAACTTGCTGGGTGAGCCCGAGGTGTACTCGAAGCCATCTTCGGTCATGCCAATGGTGACGTTGGCGCTGCCGCCAGCAATGTACT
>CAXGUU010000099.1:0-10889 GCA_964012875.1 uncultured bacterium | reverse complement strand
AATATTACGGGCGATGTCGGCAAACATTCGACAGGAAAATCCGCGCGAGATCAGGGGCGAGCCGGTATCCGACATATCAGTCAACGCTGCCGAGCTGCGCGGGTGTGTGGTGTCGCCCGAACTCGTGCCGCTTGCTATCGATGAATTTCCGGCCATCTTCGTAGCCGCCGCCTGTGCAGAAGGCACTACCGTGGTGCGTGAGGCCGAAGAACTCCGCCACAAGGAGAGCGATCGCATAGAGGCCATGGCCACGGGCCTGCGTGCCCTTGGAATCGACGTGGAAACCTATCCGGACGGCATCGCCATCGATGGAGGTGTATTGCGCGGAGGTGAAGTCGACGCCATGCATGACCATCGTATTGCCATGGCTTTTGCGATGGCCGCATTGAGAACTGATGGCCCGGTGGTTATCCGCAATGCGGCTGCAATCGCGACGTCTTTTCCCAATTTTTACCGTCTGGCCTGTGCAGCAGGCCTCAGGCTGGAAACCCCGGCCTCACCATGACGACGTTGGCCCCGGTCATTACGATCGATGGTCCCAGCGGTACTGGCAAGGGTACTGTGGCGTTGTGGTTGAAGCGCCAGCTCGGGTGGCATTTACTCGATTCCGGTTCGTTGTACCGGGTGTTGGGGCTCGCCGCTACGCGTCAGAACGTCAGTTTTGAGAACGTCACCGAGCTCGCTGACCTGGCCCGCAGCCTGAGCCTCGAATTCGGGGAGTCGGCGGGCGGAGTTCGCGTCATTTTGGGCGCGTCTGACGTGACTGATGCCATTCGGACAGAAGAATGTGGCGCTGCAGCATCACAGGTGGCATCCGTTCCCGAGGTCCGTGAGACCTTGCTGCAACGACAGCATGATTTTCTGCGCGCACCGGGTCTGGTCGCTGACGGTCGCGACATGGGAACAGTTGTTTTCCCGGCTGCGCCGCTGAAAATCTACCTCACGGCGAGCGCAGAAGAACGGGCCCGAAGACGCTATAAGCAGTTGATAGAAAAAGGAATGAGTGTTAATCTCCCGCGGCTTTTGGAGGACATCACCGAGCGCGATGAACGTGATCGACAGCGCGCGGTGTCGCCCTTGAAGCCAGCTGCTGACGCCATCGTTCTCGACACCACACATGCGAGTGTTTGCGACGTTGAGGACGAGGTGAAACGTCTGGCAGCGGAACGGGGACTCTTGCCGAATTAAAAAAGAATTGCTGGCCGGGGTCGAAGATCAACACATTTCAGGAGACGAGGACGTCTGTACTAAGCCGTTGACATTTCTTCACGGCGCCTCGGACATTCTTTCAACACAACCATTATGGCGGAAAGTTTCGCAGAATTATTCGAACAAAGTCAGATAGAAGCAAAGATGAAACCGGGCTCCATTGTGCGCGGCACCATCGTCGAAGTTCGCCCAGACTTCGTTGTTGTAAACGCCGGACTCAAATCCGAAGGCATTATCCCCATCGACCAGTTCCGCGGCCCGGAAGGGGCGGTCGATATCAGTATCGGCGACGAAATCGACGTCGCGCTCGACGCCGTGGAAGATGGCTATGGGGAAACCAAGCTGTCTCGCGAAAAAGCGAAACGCGCCAAGGCCTGGGAAGAACTTGAGCAGGCTTGCGAAGCAAATGAAACCGTGACGGGTCTTATCACCGACAAGGTAAAAGGCGGGTTTACTGTCAATGTCAGCACTATCCGCGCCTTTCTGCCGGGTTCGCTGGTCGACGTGCGGCCTGTCCGTGACACTAGCTATCTTGAGGGCAAGCCGCTCGAGTTCAAAGTGATCAAAGTCGATCGACGCCGCAACAACGTTGTTGTTTCCCGCCGTGCGGTGGTCGAAAGCGAAAATTCCGCTGAACGCGAAGCCTTGCTCGATGGCCTGACCGAAGGCAGTCAGATCACTGGTCTGGTGAAAAACCTCACCGACTACGGAGCGTTTATCGACCTCGGTGGCATCGACGGCCTGTTACACATCACCGATATGGCGTGGCGGCGCGTCAAGCATCCTTCCGAGGTCGTCAACATCGGTGACGAAGTCGAGGTCAAGGTGCTCAAGTTTGATCGTGAGCGCCAGCGCGTGTCACTGGGACTGAAACAACTCGGCGATGATCCCTGGGTTGATATTGCACGTCGGTACCCTGAGCACTCCCGGTTGTTCGGCAAAGTGTCGAACATTGCCGATTATGGCTGTTTCGTCGAAATCGAAGAGGGTGTCGAAGGGCTGGTCCATGTTTCAGAAATGGATTGGACTAACAAGAACGTGCATCCGTCGAGGGTCGTTCATCTGGGTGAAGAAGTTGAGGTGATGGTGCTTGATATTGACGAAGAGCGCCGCCGGATCTCGCTCGGCATGAAGCAGTGCCGGTCCAACCCCTGGGAAGAGTTTGCCGCCACCCACAACAAGAACGATCGGATTATTGGCACGATCAAATCGATTACAGACTTCGGCATTTTCATCGGCCTTGACGGCGGAATCGACGGATTGGTGCATTTGTCGGACCTGTCCTGGGATATCCCCGGTGAAGAGGTTGTACGTAATTACAAGAAGGGCGATGAACTTGAAACGGTTGTGCTGGCGGTAGACGCTGAGCGCGAGCGAATTTCTCTGGGCGTGAAGCAGTTGGCACAGGACCCGTTCTCGACCTACCTCGCGCAGAACAGCCGCGGGACGCTGGTTACCGGAAAGATCATCGAACTGGACGCGCGCAGCGTCACGGTTGAACTGGCCGAAGGTGTCGAAGGTATTCTGCGGGCGTCCGAGATTTCTATCGACCCAGTGGATGACGCCCGCAAATTCCTTAAAGAGGGTGAAGACGTAGAAGCGCTCGTGGTTGGCGTTGATCGCAAACGGCGCGTTGTGAACCTGTCGATCAAGGCGAAGGAAAGCGAAGAAGAGGCTGCGGCGCTGGAGGAATACAGCAGCGAAACCGAAAATAGTCGGACAACGCTTGGAGATTTGCTGAAAGAGCAACTCGACTCCCAATGAGTTAAGTCCGCGTTCGCAGCCGGCGATCCCGGTCAGAGACTGAAACGAATCGAGAGCAATAATGACAAAGTCCGAACTTATTGAATCACTCGTTAGGAAACAGTCCCAACTGGGGTATCGAGACGTCGAACTGGCAGTAAAGACCATGCTTGAACACATGGGGCAGACGCTGGCCGCCGGCGAACGCATTGAAATTCGAGGATTCGGGAGTTTTTCGCTGCACTACAGACCGCCGAGAGTGGGGCGTAACCCCAAGTCGGGCGAGCCGGTCTCATTACCAGCCAAGTACGTGCCTCATTTTAAACCCGGCAAAGAGTTGCGGGAGCGGGTGAACCTGGGTGCCGCGACCGCGCCGGAAATCAAGCCAGCAGCGGACGGCGACGACCTGGACGGCGATAGCGATCATCTGTCGCTGTAATATCGGCAACCGTCATTCGACACCAGCAGAGCGCAATTAGACGATCGTGTCGCGTATTTTATACATGGTGTTTGCGCTGCCGGTCGGCGTTGCCGGGCTCGCTTTCCATGTCAGAAACAACCAACCGATTTCGCTGGATTATTTCGTAGGGCGTCTAGCCCTTGACTTGTCCTGGGTCGTCGTTGCGGCTCTGGTTATTGGTGTACTGCTCGGCATCGCTGCGATGGGCGTGACCGTGTTGGGATTACGCCATCAGGTCAGACGTCTTGCGCGTCGCTGCGAAAGGGCAGAGCGGGAAGTCACGAGCCTGCGCTCGCTCCAGCTTAGAAATGGTGGTTGAGTACCTATTCGCCGTCGTTGTCGCTTTACTGCCGGTCGCGGCTTTATCTGGCTGGTATCTCGGGCGACGTGAATTGTCGCGCCGCATGTCTGGGACGCGCCGTGGCGGCATGTCGCCAGACTACTTCCGGGGACTGAATTACTTACTAGAGGATCGCCCCGATAAAGCTATCGAGGTTTTTATCAAGGTTCTTGAGCTCGAAAGCGAAACCATTGAAACGCACCTCGCGTTGGGCAATTTGTTTCGCAGGCGAGGCGAAGTCGATCGCGCTATACGCATTCATCAGAACATCGTTGCCAAACCAACCCTTGAATTCGAACAACGCACCACCGCGCTGCTTGAACTGGGTTTGGACTACATGCGTTCGGGTCTGCTCGACCGCGCCGAAAGCCTGTTTAAGGAACTTCTTGAAACCGGTGCCCATCAACGCCAAGCGATTGATCACCTCGTTGATATTTACCAGCAGGAGCGGGATTGGGACAAGGCGCTGGAGTACACCGGACGCTACGAGCGCCTTGCAAACCGCAGTTTGGCCGAGCGTCGGGCGCATTTCCTGTGCGAACAAGCGCAGTCGATGCTTGAATGTGGCGATGTTGAAGAAGCGAGTGACAAACTTCGAGAGGCGCTGAAGACTGATTCGAAATGTGTCCGTTCGTCGCTCATGCAAGCCAGCATTGCGATGACCGTGGGCGCCTACGAAGCAGCCATCAAGCATCTCCAGCGAGTCGAAACGCAGGATCGAGCCTTTCTGCCGGAAGCAATTGGACCATTGGTCGAAAGCTACCAGGTTCTGGGCGACACCCAGGCATTGCTGGATTATCTTGCACACCTATGTGATTTGCATGCTGGAATCACGCCTGTACTTGTGATGACGGAGTTGATGCATCAACAAGGACGCACGGAAGAGGCAAAGCGACGGCTCATTGAAGAACTGAAACTAAGGCCCACCGTTAGGGGCATCGATCGCCTGATTGAATACGCGGCGCTGGGAGACGGTGATTCGATCGAGCATAACCTCAATTTGCTGAAGGAACTGACCGTCGGCTTACTGGAAAAAAAGCCTAACTATGAGTGCGGGAAGTGTGGATTTACTGGTCGCACTCTGCATTGGCAGTGTCCGGGGTGCAAGGCCTGGAACGCCGTAAAACCAGTCCACGGTATCGAGGGCGAATAATTCCAAAGTCGGAATTCTCCCGCGCCTGGTTGTTGTTCTTTCTGGGCGAGTGTTGGCGAACGGCGAATTCGTAATTATCGGCGCGCATGCGCGAGCCCGCATCACGCCCACCCCAGTGGACCCCTTTGGTCCTGAGAGCGTGTATGCTTTGGCGCCCCGCGTCGTGTCCTTAAAGCGGCATTCGAATGACCCGAACAAATAGTCCCATAATCGTTGCGCTTGATTTCCCGAAGTTGGAGCAGGCGCTGGCAATGGCAGACCGGTTGGATCCGGAATTGTGCCGCGTCAAGGTCGGCAAGGAACTGTTCACCGCAGCCGGCCCGGCAACGGTTACTGCGTTGCGAAAACGTGGTTTTGAGGTGTTTCTCGATCTCAAGTATCACGATATCCCGAACACGGTTGCCAACGCTTGTCGCGCCGCTGCAGATCTTGATTGCTGGATGGTGAATGTGCACGCGAGCGGCGGCCGCGCGATGCTGGAAGCAGCTTCCGATGCTTACGCAAAACTGTCGCATTCCCCTCTGCTCATCGCTGTCACAGTACTCACGAGTCTGGATGCGGGAGCGCTCAAGGAAGTCGGAATCCCTGATTCGCCCGCCATCGAAGTCGGCCGCCTGGCCGCGTTGACAGAGTCCTGCGGACTGGACGGCGTTGTATGTTCTCCATTGGAAATTGACATCGTACGAAAGAACACGGCTGCGGGTTTCAAGATGGTGACTCCGGGTGTACGACCAATCGGTACGGCGAGCGGAGATCAAAAGCGTATTGCAACACCGCAGGATGCACTCGCGATGGGTGCAACGTTCCTGGTTATCGGACGACCGGTGACCAAGGCCGAAAATCCTGCCGATGCGCTTCGCTCGATCGTTGAACAATGTAGGAGCACGAACGCGCTTATATGAGCCGGCAAGGTTCCGAACTCGAAAATTTGTCAGTGTTGAAGCCGCCATCGGTGCCGCTAGGGCCGGCGCATCAACATTGGGTGCGCCTGTACGGGGCTGCCAAATCATTGGCAGTGGCCAATGCCGCAGCGCGCGAGCAACGTCTAGTCGCCTACGTCGTCGCTGATGCCGCCACCGCAGCCCAGGTCGAGCAGGAGCTGGCGTTTTTTGCACCGCGACTCAAACGGCATCATCTGCCGGACTGGGAGACGTTGCCCTATGACCGTTTCAGCCCTTATCAGGACATCATTTCCGAGCGCATCGCGACCCTGACCAACCTGCCGCGACTCACGGATGGCGTCGTTGTTATTTCGGTTGCAACCGCTATGCATCGACTTCCGCCCAGGAGCTGGATGGCCGGTCGGGCTTTTGATCTGAGCTCGGGCCAGCACCTTGATCGGGATAACTTTCGCCGTGATCTTGAAACCGCGGGTTATCGTGCTTCGACTCAAGTCACGGAACATGGCGAGTATGCCTACCGTGGATCGTTGATCGATCTGTTTCCGATGGGCAGCGAACAGCCGTTTCGCATCGATTTATTCGACGATGAAATCGAATCGATCCGGCATTTTGACGTCGAATCGCAGCGTTCCAGCGACGTTGTCGGTTCAATACAGATTCTGCCGGCGAGGGAGTTTCCCTTTGATGATGAAGCACGTCGCAATTTCTGTCGTGAATGGCGGCTGCGCTTAGACCATGACGGACGCTCGTCGCCGATGTATTCCGACATCTCTGAAGGATTGGCCCCGGCAGGGATCGAGTACTACCTGCCATTGTTCTTCGATGAACTGGATCTGTTAACTGACTACTTACCGGCGGATGCGATTGTTGCATTTGGCGAGGGGGTCGACGTGGCGGCTGCACAATTCGAACAGGCCGTATCGGAGCGCCACGAATCACTGCGCTACGACGTGGAGAGGCCGCTGGTAGACCCTGGCCAAATGTTCACGACTTTCGACGAACTCGACCAGCAAGCCCTCAAATTTTCCCGTGTAGATTTGCACGGCGCGAGTACCATCGACAAAGCAGTGACGCAGTTCGCCTGTCATGCGCCGGTAAAAGTTCCGGTGGATGCCCGCGCCAATGAACCGTTCGCGCTGCTCGAACGGCATATCGCCGAAGTCGGCGGGCGCGTGCTGATCCTGGCGGATTCGCTGGGGCGCAGGGAAACGCTGATTGAATTGTTCCGGGAGCGGTCGTTCCGACCAACGGTGGTTGAGACGTGGCAGGAATTCCACCAGTCCGACGTGGCTGTGGGGCTTGCCGTCGCATCAATCAACGATGGCGTCGAGTTGTCGCTGCCAGCTGTCAGCGTGCTTACTGAGGCCCAGCTTTTTGGGCAACGGGCACAACAGCAACGGCGCCGGCGTAAAAGCACCGACAGTGAAGCGGTCATCAGGAATCTCACCGAACTAAGTATCGGAGCACCAGTTGTACACGAGAGGTACGGAATCGGCCGCTATCGCGGACTGCAGGTGCTGACAGCGGGCGGCGTGACCAACGAATTCATCAAGATCGAATACGCCGACGGCGACAATCTGTATGTCCCCGTGGGCGCGCTCGATCTCATCAGTCGATATGCCGGTGTCGATCCCGACCATGCGCCGCTGCATAAATTAGGTTCCGGCCAATGGGACAAGGCACGACGCAAGGCTGCCGAAAAAATACGCGATGTTGCGGCTGAACTGCTCGACATTCATGCTCGTCGCGAGGCGCGTAGCGGCTATCGCTTCGATTTGGACGCCAGCGCATACGGCACCTTTGTGCAGGATTTTCCGTTTGAGGAAACCCCTGACCAGGCGAATGCTGTCAGTGCGGTTATAGCCGACATGCAAAGTCCGCAGCCGATGGACCGGTTAATTTGTGGTGATGTTGGATTCGGGAAAACTGAAGTTGCCATGCGAGCCGCGTTCGTCGCGGTCAACGATGGCAAGCAGGTTGCAATCCTGGTGCCCACAACCTTGCTTGCGCGGCAGCACTATCAGACCTTGTCAGATCGATTTGCGGACTGGCCGGTTCGCGTCGAACAACTTTCCCGCTTTGCTGATAACAAGTCGACGAAAAGCACACTCGCGGATCTGTCCACCGGACAGGTTGATATTGTCGTCGGTACCCACAAGCTGTTGTCCAAGGACATCAAGTTTCGAGATCTGGGGCTTCTGATTGTCGACGAAGAACACCGGTTTGGCGTTACTCAAAAAGAGAAAATCAAGGCGCTGCGGGCAGATGTCGACATCCTTACCCTGACGGCCACCCCGATTCCACGTACGCTGAACATGGCGCTCTCCGGAACACGCGACCTATCGATTATCGCCACCGCTCCGCAGAAACGACTGGCTATAAAAACTTTTGTAAGGCAGTGGTCAGATGATCTCTTGCGCGAGGCGATACTGCGCGAGATCGCGCGCGGAGGCCAAGTCTACTTTGTGCATAACAAGGTGGAAGACATTGACTCGATCGCCGCGCAGGTAAAGGGAATTGTGCCCGAAGCACGCATCGATATCGCTCATGGGCAAATGCGCGAGCGCGACCTTGAGCGCATCATGCTCGATTTCTACCACGGCCGCTGCAATGTACTGGTGTGTACGACTATTATCGAAACAGGTATCGACATCCCCAACGCCAACACCATGATCATCAATCGGGCTGACAAGTTCGGTCTCGCTCAGCTCTACCAGCTGCGCGGGCGCGTAGGGCGGTCGCACCACCGCGCCTACGCGTATTTGGTTGTGCCACATCGAAAATCGATGACTGCCGACGCTGTCAAACGACTGGAGGCCATTGAATCATTGGAAGAACTCGGGGTTGGATTCACGCTTGCAACCCACGATTTGGAAATTCGAGGGGCCGGCGAAATACTCGGCGAAGAACAAAGCGGTCATATTCAGGAAATCGGTTTCGGCTTGTATACAGAGCTTCTTAATCGGACCGTGGCCGCAATGAAGGACGGTCGGGCGGCGGATCCAGAGGCGGCGCTTGACGATCGGGTCGAGGTTGAGCTTCATATCCCGGCGCTGCTGCCCGAAGACTATTTGCCCGACGTCCACGCGCGGCTGCTGCTCTACAAACGTATCGCCGGTGCGCGCAAACCCGGTGAACTGGGCGAATTAAAAGAAGAAATCATCGACCGCTTTGGCCTGTTTGGCGAACCGGTAGAAAATCTGTTCCGTGTTAAATTGATCAAGCTGGCCGCTGCGGATTTTGGGATCAAGCGGATCGACCTGGGTCGCAGAGGCGGCAGGATTGAATTCACGGCGGATCCCCAGATTGACCCAATGAGCATTATCGACCTGATTCAGACCGACGCACACTACCGGCTTGACGGCAATGAGCGTTTTCGAATCAGTAAAGAGCTGCCGGATGCGGAAGCGCGGTTCGCGGAAATTTCCGAACTGTTCGAGCGATTTGGCAACCGTCATGCCGCATGAAAACCATCCCGGCACTGGTCTTTTGTCACGCGCGAAATTTGATGCCGCTAGAATTTCTGCCGCCGTGTTGCTGTTGCTTGCTTGTCCGCCACCGGCGCTGGCGCGCTGGTATCAGGTCGAGGTAATAGCGTTCCGACAGCCGCAAGGGGCGACCGAAAAAGGTGAGCAATTTAGGGTCTTGAGTGCGCTGCCGGACTTTGGGCGCGCGCTTGACCTCATTTACCCACTGCCTGAACTGGGCGACGAGCCGGCGCCTGCTGAAGCGGATGGGCGGCAGTTGCCGACTGCATTTGAGTCGATAGATTCCGGTGAGATGCAGCTGTCTCAGGTGAAGCGGAGTCTCGAACGCAGTGGCCGTTACGAGGTCATGCTCTCCGTAGGCTGGCGTCAACCAAGTTACGGCGTTCGCAGAGCACGCCAGGTTTTCGTCTCCAACGTCAACGCAGAAATGGCAGCTTCTCGCGAACAGGCCTTGCAATCAGACGTGCCGCTGTCACCGGAAGTAGTGGAAACCACCGCGCTTGAAGTCGAAGGAATGGTCAGCATACGTGTCTCCTGGCTTCTGCACGTCGCATTGGATTTCCTCTACTACCGCGATGGTATGCCAATACGATTGGTAGAGACACGGCGTTTAAAGCTCAACGAAATGCACTATTTCGATCATCCTTTGTTTGGACTGATCGTTCAGGTTTCACCTTATGAGCTCCCGAAAGCCGCACCTGACGAGGTCCTGTCCGACGACGGCGCGCCAACAGCGACGAGCATCGACGAACCCGAACTATGAGCGGTCTTACCCGCTGAGCATCTGCTCAATGATAGCGCGGATTGTGCGAATGCCTCGAGTAAGTTCCTGCTCAATATCTTCCATTGTGATCGTTCGCTCTCCCCGACCCGCTGCCGCATTAACGACCAGCGACAAATTGGCGTAGGGCAGCCCCAGCTCGCGTGCGAGTGCCGCCTCCGGCATGCCTGTCATTCCGACTAGGGTACATCCGTCTCGTTCGAGGCGATTAATCTCCGCGGCCGTTTCCAATCGTGGCCCCTGTGTTGCGCCGTACACGCCGTGGCGTCGCACATTGACCTCGCAGGCCTCCGCCGCCAAGGCCAGCTTAGAACGCAGGTCTTCATCATAGGGCTGGGAGAAGTCGATATGCTTGGGCTGGCTTTGCGTGCCGTCGGAGAAGGTGTGCTCACGGTCGTAGGTGTAATCGATGAGCTGGTGAGGGATTACGATTTCGCCCGTAGCGGGGCCGATACCTCCGACTGCGGTACTCGCGACGACGTGACTGACACCAAGCTGATGTAATGCCCCGATATTAGCGCGGTAGTTAATAAGATGAGGTGGAATTCGGTGAGACGGGCCATGTCGTGGCAGGAAGACAATTTCATGATCGGACAGGCGTCCGCAGGTTAGGACAGCAGAGGGCTCTCCCCAGGGTGTGACTACGCGCCTGTTCTCAACGTCTTTGAGCGCGCCGAACTCATACAGCCCGCTACCGCCAATCAAGCCGAGTTTCATTCGTCAGATACGGCGAAAATGCCCGATGCGTTTCTCAGGTAGGACTTGTAGTCCATGCCGCAGCCGAACAGATAACGGTCGGGCAGCGTCAGGGCT
>CAXGUU010000098.1:0-11047 GCA_964012875.1 uncultured bacterium | reverse complement strand
GGATAACGGCAGCGCACCGGGCAGTGCGCGGGAAGGGCATTCCGAACGCCCGCTCGGAACGCTTCGCACGGTTCGTGGACGAGGTCAAAATTGAGCTCTTTCAGCGCGCACTTAATGAACTAAAACCCGATACCTGGTTTACAGGCATCCGGCGCGAGCAGAGCGATTTCAGGGAGCGCAGCCAGACGTTTTCGCAGGGAAGCACCGGACGGCTCAAGATTGCTCCAATGCTGGACTGGCGCGAATCGGACATTCGTACCTACATCGACACTCACGATCTGGTGGACAACGAAAGCTATCTCGACGTTACAAAACCCGGCGATACGCTTGAGTGCGGGATCCAATTTGTATCCTGACCAGGCGCGATTGCCTTCGGTCCCACTGCCGACAGGTGTTGATTTGCGGGCGCAGCTGTTGAGGATCGATATCGAAAGCTGAGACCAGCCACACCGATTTTGGTGCACAATCTCTGCCCGGAGGACCATGCACCATGAGCGACAACATTGCAGCTTTTGAGATAGCGGTTTCTGATCGTGTGCTGAATGATCTTCAGCGGCGTTTGGATGACACGCGCTGGCCTGAAGCAGAACTTGTGGACGATTGGTCGCAGGGGGTGCCATTAGCATGGCTGCGGGACATGGTCGATTACTGGCGACTCGATTATGACTGGCGTGCGCGCGAATCCGGACTGAATCGTTTTGCACAATTCAAGACTGCAATCGACGGACTCGATATCCACTTTATTCACGAGCGGTCGCGCCACGCTGATGCGCGCCCGTTACTCATCACGCACGGTTGGCCGGGTTCGATCGTGGAATTCCAAAAGGTCATCGCGCCATTGACTGATCCGGAAGCCTACGGAGGTCAGGCCGAAGACGCCTTCCATGTAGTGTGTCCGTCACTGCCGGGCTTTGCTTTCTCCGGCAAACCGACTGTTTCGGGTTGCGGTGTCGAAACGATAGCTCGCACATTTGCGACATTGATGTCGAGGCTCGGCTACGACGACTATCTCGCCCAGGGCGGGGATTGGGGTTCGGCAGTAACGCAGGCGATCGGCTGGCTGGATGCGACACATTGCGGGGGCATTCATGTGACCCTGGCGATGAGTACCCGCCCGCAACCGAATGACCCGCCGACGGCGGAAGAGCAGCGCGCGCTCGACGGCCTGAAGTACTACCAGAAATGGGATTCCGGATATTCGAAAGAGCAATCCACGCGGCCGCAGACCATCGGTTACGCTCTGAGCGATTCGCCGGTAGCGCAGGCGGCATGGATACTGGAGAAATACTGGGCGTGGACCGATTGTGATGGCGATCCGCTGAACGTCTTGGAACGGGATGAAATGCTCGACAACGTGATGCTCTATTGGGTTAATGCAAGCGGAGCGTCGTCGGCGCGGCTGTACTGGGAGAGCTTCGGGCACATTGAGCGTCAGCGCATTCAAGTGCCGACCGGTGTCGCGGTCTATCCCAAAGAGATCGTTCCGCCGGTCCGCGCCTGGATGGAGGCGGGAGATTACAGCAACATCGTGCATTGGGCGGAGATGCCAAAGGGTGGCCACTTTGCCGCGTTCGAACAGCCGACGCTGTTCGTTGACGATATCCGTGCCTGGGCACGCACGGTCTCCCGTCCGGGTTAGTCACAAGCCGATTCGGTTGCCTGCATAGCGCAAGCGGGCTAACTTCTTTTGCGCAATGGTTTGCGGCGAGGTGATCAGCATTGTTGCCGCACCCGGACCTGTTCCATAAAACGTTGATTCGAGGAGCTTCTACGAAATGAAAATCGCCTTCATGCCCGATACCCATTTTGGTGTTTACGACCAGACTGTAGCGCCGTCGCCGGACGAGGTGGCCGATGCGATGGACCACTGTATCGCCGAGGGCAAGTTGGCGGAGCAGGTCGGGTTTGACGGTCTATGGGTGCCGGAGCGCCATCAGCGACCCGAGACTTGGTGGCCCAATACGACTTCGCTGCTGACCGCGCTGGCAACGGTCACCGAACGTGTGCAGCTGGCCTGCACGGTCATGCAGCCGACCTTTCATCATCCCATTCACCTGGCTGAATCACTGGCGGCGGTCGATAACCTGAGCCGGGGGCGTTTTGTGTTTGGTTCGGGGGTTGGCTATCACGAAGATTATTTTCGTTGTTTCGGCGTCCCGTTTGAGAAGCGCGGTAAGCGCTTCGAAGAAACCATGGCGTGCATTATTGGCGCCTGGACCGAGGAAGAATTCAATTACGACGGTGAGTTCTTTCAATACGAAGGTGTTCGCCTGATGCCCAAACCATACCAACAGCCGCGTCCGCCAATATGGATTGGTGCCTTCGCGCCGAAAGCAATGGAACGCGCGTTGAATTACGAGGGCTGGTGTTTGTGGTTCCCGCCACACGTGGAAACGCTCGGGCCTGCTGCGAAGGAAATGCGTGAGCGTGCCGCGGCCAAAGGCAAGGAGGATTTTCAAATTACCATCGGATTCGAAGGCTGGCTGAGCGACGAGCCCAATATCCGTGAAAAACACGGCCATCGCTGGGAAAGGGAATGGAGCTTCTACGCCGAAAAAGGGCTTTCGCCCGATGTTGAAGGCGAGACCATGCTCGAGCAAATCGAAAATATGTTTCTATGCCTCGGCAACAAGCAGAAATGGATCGACCGCATGGGGGAGATGAAAGAGCAGGTCAACCCGGACTGGTTGTGCATTCGAACACGCAATCCGGTTAACGGAGATAAATTTTATCCGTCGCGTACAGAATGTCTGGAAGTGATAGAGGCATTCGGCGAAATCCTCGCGGAGATACGCTGACGTTAGTGGGGCTGGGGCGTCAAGATCGCAGCGACCAGCAGGGGGTGCTGAGCCCTTACATGACAAACTGTGACGAGGTGAATCGCGGATGAAGATAGCCTTTGACGTCGATACCCATTTCGGCGAATACGATCAGACTGCCCGGCCGACTCCTGACGAGGTGGCCGATGCCATGGAACATTGTCTGAAGGAAGCCGAAATCGCCGAACGCGTGGGTTTCGATGCGGTGTGGATGCCCGAACGGCACCAGCGCCCGGAGACATGGTGGCCGAACACCACCTCTCTGCTCGCCGCGCTCGCAGCGCGGACGAACCGGGTCGATATCGTCACGGCGGTGATGCAGCCGACCTACCACCACCCGATCCATCTGGCCGAGACACTCGCGGCAGTCGATAACTTGAGTCGCGGGCGGTTCGTGTTTGGTGCTGGCGTTGGCTACCACGAAGATTATTTCCGATGTTTCGGGGTGCCCTTCGAAAAGCGCGGTCGGCGGTTCGAGGAAGCGATGGCGTGCATTATTGGCGCTTGGACGGAGGAGGAATTCAACTACCAGGGCGAATTTTTCCAGTATGAGGGCGTGCGCCTGACGCCCAAGCCTTATCAACAGCCGCGACCGCCGATCTGGATCGGCGCGTTCGCCCCCAAAGCCATGACGCGGGCGCTCGACTACGAAGGGTGGTGTACGTGGTTCCCGCCACCGCTCGAGGCGCTGGCACCCGCCGTGCGGGAAATGCGGGAACGCGCCGAAGCAAAAGGCAAGTCAGATTTTCAGGTCACCCTGGGATTTGAGGGGTGGATCGGCGACGCACCGGACCTGAGGGAGAAGCATGGTCATCGCTGGGTGCGGGAGTGGAGCTTCTACGTGGAAAAGGGACTGTCGCCGGATGCTGAGGCCAAGGACATGTTGGATGAGATAGAGTCCAGCTTCCTGTGCATTGGCAATCGCCAGAAATGGATCGATCGCATGGGAGAGATGAAGGAGAAGGTCAATCCCGACAGTATCTGTCTGCGCACCCGCAATCCGGTCAATCCCGGCCAGTACTATCCTTCAGGGACCGAATGTCTCGAAGTCATAGAGGCCTTTGGCGAAATCCTGGAAGAAATTCGATAGGTCCTCACGTCAGCGCGGCTGCTGTGCCGAATGGCCGCCACACAACGGCAAATCCGGGCCCGCGCATTGCGGCGGCGCGCATGGCCGGCATATGCTTCGAGGTCATATGTTCAAAATAAGGTAACGACAGCGATGAAACTCGGATTGGTGATGGGGTATTCGGGCGCGGGCATGAAATTGCCCATGGAGCTCATTCTTGAAGCGGAGTCGCTGGGTTTCGATTCGGTATGGAGCGCGGAAGCCTGGGGCTCTGATGCAGTCACACCGGTGGCCTATGTCCTTGCGCAAACCACGAGCATCAAGGCCGGAACCGGCATCATGCAGATGTCGGCGCGCACGCCTTCGATGACGGCCATGACGGCCATGACACTGGATGCGCTGTCAGGCGGTCGTTTTATCTGCGGCATCGGACCGTCGGGCCCGCAGGTGATCGAGGGTTGGTATGGACAGCCCTACGGCAAGCCGCTCAAGCGCACGCGCGAATACATAGACATCATGCGCCAGATTTTCCGTCGCGAGGCGCCGCTCACCCACGATGATGAGCACTACCAGATCCCTTACAAGGGGCCCGGCTCAACCGGACTCGGCAAGCCCTTAAAGAGCATATTGCACGGCAATCCCGACATTCCGATCTACACCGGCGCAGCGACCCAGAAAGGCGTGCAGATGGCTGCGGAGGTCGCCGACGGGTGTTTCATGATCTGGGCCAATCCCGATCGCTACGAATTGTGGGAATCGACCATTAACAGCGGTCTTGAACGCGGCTCCCGCGACCGAAGAAACTTTACTTTCGCGCCGTACGTGCGTGTCGCCATGGACGATGACATCAATCAGGCCCGGGCGATGATGAAAGACAACATGGCGCTCTACATCGGCGGCATGGGCGCCCGGGAAAAGAATTTCTACAACGACTACACCAAGCGTCTCGGCTATGAAGAGGCGGCAGTCAAAATCCAGGATTTGTTTCTGTCAGGCAAGAAAGGCGAGGCCGCGGCCGCAGTCCCGGACGAGTATGTCGACGAAACCTGTCTGGTCGGATCGCGCGACCACATCCGAGAACAGTTGAAACATTGGAAAGCCGCCGGCGACCGCGGCGAAATCGACATGATGGTTCTTTCGGTCAGCAAAGCGGAAGAGCTCCGCGTCGTGGCCGAGGAAATGCTTTAGTCAACGCGCCCAGGGGAGAAGCACACGATGAAACATCTGCAATGGAAAATCGGTGACATCACGATCACGAAGATCGAAGAAATTACCTATCCCGAATTCTCGGACGTAATCCCGGCGGCGACGCCCGAGGTGGTCAAGGGGGTTGTTCCCGCACTTTGTCACCGCAGAAGGCATGCTTTCATTCAGCATTCATTCGCTGGTGATCGATACCGGAGACAACCGACTGGTGGTCGACACTTGTATCGGTAACGGGCGCGATCGCAACCCGTTCGATGTCATGCACAACCTCGATACCTCGTACATGGATGATCTCAAGGGCGCGGGCTATTAGCCGGACAGCATCGACTTCGTGTTATGCACCCATCTCCATCTTGACCATGTCGGCTGGAACACCCACCAGGTCAATGGCAAGTGGGTGCCGACCTTCCCCAATGCTTCCTATCTGTGGGGCAAGAGTGACCAGGAATTCTGGGGCGCGCTGGAAGGTGATGATGATTTCATCGACATCCAGAAACGCGTGTGGGAAGACTCGGTTGCCCCGATTATCGACGCCGGCCTGTCCAAGGCTATCGAAGGTCCGCAGGAAGTCTGCCCGGGGGTGCGTCTGATTTCCACACCCGGCCATACGCCCGGCCATTGCTCGGTCATGATCGAATCGAAGGGTGAATCCGCAATGATCACAGGTGATTTCATTCACCATCCGATCCAGTTCCACGATGCTGGCCTGGTCAGTCCGTTCGACGTCGACAACGATGCCGCGGTCGCCACTCGCCGGCGCGTGTTCGGCGAATACGCAGACAGTCCAACCCTGATCATCGGCACGCACTTTGCGGGGCCGACCGCAGGGCGCCTCGTAAAAGACGGTGATGACTGCTACCGACTCGACGTCTGATTGCGACGGGAAACGGTCGCGCCGCACCGTGATGGTGTAGCGCGACGCTGCTTCCGGGTCCGGGCTGCCGCAGGTGCGCGAAACGCGCGGATGCGGACGCTAGAACGCCACCTGCAGTCCGGCATTCACCGTCAGGTCGGTTTCCATCTGCGGGCCGTTAAGCTCGCGATGAACGGGAAACCCGATTTCTATCGCCAGACGCTTTTTGCGCCACCAGCCATTTTGACCGGCCAGGTTTGCACCCACCAAAATTTCAGTGCTGCGACCACCGTAGTTATCGGGGTCGGCAGTCTGCACCGGTCCCATGATGCTCGAATCCATACCGTCAATGTCACCCAAGTTCTGGTACCTGACGCGGGCTGAAAGACTGAACGCGGGAATCGGTTCGTAACTCATCCAGGCCGTGGCTTCGTGCTTGTCGCCGAGGCTGTACCCTTCATCGCTGCCGGTGCGTACGCGGGCTGAATACTGTGCGCCCCAGCCGATTTTCTGGTGTTTGCCCGTATAGGTGATGCCTGGCAGGAGGTCGACGGTGCCACTGCCGATTTGCATGGCGTAGGGCAGGCGAACTTCCGGCGTCGTGCCCAGCGGCGTCAGGATGGTGTCGCGCTCGGTGTTGGTGCCCGTCGGGATACTGATACCGAAATTGACGTGGGCCTTGTGAGGGCCCTGACGCCATAGGCGGAACATACCGGACACGCTGGTGTCGCCGATGCCATCTGACCTGGTCGTGAACTCACCACGTACGGTCGCACCCGCGGGCCCTATATAAGTCTGATGATCCATCTCCTTTTCGATATAGCTCGTCATCAGCATCAGCGTGACCCAGTCCGTCGGTGCGTACATGGCGCCGAACATGTGCATGTCCATGCGCATATCGAGCGGGACGACGCGCAGGGTCGGCGGCTGCATCGGGTTGCCGAAAAAACGATTGGGAATCGTCGTCGCAATGTTATCGGGACTGATGCCATTGTCGCCATCGCGGTTGCCCTCCATGTCCATGTACATATAGCGGTAGGAGAACATCCATTCTCCGCGCTTGTGCATATGATCGGCCATCACCCCGAGTGGTGCATGGCCACTGGCGTGCATGGGCATCATGCCCCCATGATCGTCGTCGGCAGTGGCAGCCAGTGAAAGCGTCAAAGCGCTCAGTAATACGGCGCAAACTCGGCCGTTAATTAGTCGCGTCATCAGAAATTCCTCGCAGCAAGTACACAGTCGCGATGCGCGATGCGCATCGTACGGGGCCGCGGTTGCGGCCTCAGGTTTCGTGATCAGCTGGCGCCAGGTGGTGCGCGCGGGAAGGGTGTGCGTTGGTGGAAACGGGCGGGAAGCGAGTCGGCAACGGTACTGAAAGCAGTACCCCCGAGACGGAGCCCGAGATGATGCGTGACACCCACGAGCGGGGTAACGGTTTCGCTCCCGAGCCACTGGCCGCAGTCGGCCAGCGCGCCCAGCGTGGTGGTGTCGGCCGGCCCTCCGTCGTGACCGCCATGATGATGGGCAGGGGTTTCATGTCCGGCACTGAACAGCGAGACGTCCAACGTCGGATTCTGCAGTGGGCAGAACACCAGGCGCAGGTCGCCGGTACCAGTTCCCGCCGCTGTTTCGAGCATATAGCCGAGGGGCACGAGTGCGCGTGCGACCAGCAAAGTCGCGAGGAGCAAACTCGCCGTTTTGAACCCGTTTGGCATTGCCACCATGCTAACGCTTTGCGCCAACCACTGCGAGCGATGACCAGCAGGGCCGCTTGGGCGCGCGTCAACTGGGGCATAATAATTCGCAGTCAATGGGTGGACGATTTCATTATGAGTCAACAAAAAATTCTCGACGGCGTTAGGGTGCTGGATTTTTCGCGCTACATTGCCGGGCCTTATTGTGCAGCACTGCTCGGCTGGCTGGGGGCCGACGTCATTCGTATCGACAAACCCGGCGGCGGCGAAGATCGGTTTGTTGGCCCGGTCGGCGATGAATACAGTGCGGTATTCGTCAAGACTGGCTTTAACAAGCGCAGCCTGACCCTCGATCTCAAACACGAGAAAGCGCCCGAAATTATTGAACGCCTCGTTAAGGATGCTGATGTGGTGATCGTGAATATGCCACCCAAGGTTCTTGCGCGCATGGGCTTGGATTACGATACCCTGTCGGCGATTAATCCCGGCATTGTGCTCACGACCCAAACCTGCTTTGGTCATCAAGGTCCCTGGGCCAATCGCGGCGGATTCGACGGCATCGGCCAGGTGATGTCAGGTAATGCCTACCTCAGCGGCTTCCCAGACGATCCGCGCCGGGCTGCGGCACCGTATGTCGACTACTCAACCGCAGTACTGGGTGCACTCGGTACGGTGTCTGCACTGTGGCAGCGCCAGGCAACCGGTAAGGGGCAACACGTACAGGCGTCCCTGCTTGGAAGTGCGTTCGGGGTTTTCGCAGGCCCTCTGATCGAGCAGGCTGCAGTACAGGCCAATCGCATTCCACTCGGCAATCGTGGCCAGACCAGCGCGCCGACTGATTTGTTTAAAGCCAAAGACGGATCGTTGATCACGCAGGTCGTTGGCAAAGGCCTGTTTTCGCGCATTGCCAAAGTCGTGGGCCACGAGGAATGGTGTGACGATCCGAGATTCGCAACGGATGAAAAGCGCGGCGAGCATCGGGATGAAATCTGCGACACCGTAGCGGCCTGGGTCGCCGAACGCTCGGTAGATGAGGCGCTGGATGCGCTCTCAGAAGCCGGCGTGCCTTGCGGGCCTGTGCTGAGTCTGGAAGATGCGATCCATCACCCCCAGGTTGAGGGCATGGGGCTGATGCATGATGTCGACCTGCCCGGTGTCTCTCGCGCGACGAAGGGCGTCAGGATGCCGCTCGACTTCTCGGACTACGAGCCCCCGCGAGAACGGCCGCCAAAAATCGGCGAGCACAGCGAGGATATATTGGGCGAAGCCGGGTATAACGCCGCCGAGGTCGAGGCCCTGCGGCAGAGTGGCGCGGTCTAGGGAAGTTCCGAACATGTCGGGGCGAGCGGCTCGCGCTTACAATGCCCAGAGGCAGCGCACGAATCGCCGCAGTGAATGGTCCCGAGTGAGAGCAGGCATTAAACTGCGGCTCCCGCGCGCAATGGATTATTGATAGGAAAAAATTATGGACGCAGTTGCTTATCGGTCGCCCTGGATGACCGAAGACCACGAAATATTTCGCGATGGTGCACGCAAATTCATCGAAGCAGAGTTTGTGCCACATCGCGATCGCTGGATCGAGCAAGGACATCCGGAACCCGAGGTCTGGGCAAAGGCCGGAGAAATGGGACTGCTGTGTCCGGATGTGCCGGCTGAATACGGCGGCGGCGATGGTGATTTCGGCTTTGACGTGATCGTTTATGAAGAACTGATCAGGGGCTGCATTTCGAGTTTCGGCAACGGCATCCAGAGCATCGTTGCCCATTACCTGATCCGTTACGGTACCGAAGAGCAGAAGCAGCGCTGGCTGCCAAAAATGGCCACTGGCGAAATCATCACTTCGATCGCCATGACCGAACCCGGGACCGGTTCCGATCTGCAGGCGGTTAAGACGAAGGCGGTTCAGGACGGGGACGAGTATGTGCTTAATGGTGCGAAGACGTTCATCACCAACGGCTACAACGCGAACCTGATCTGCGTCGTCTGCAAGACCAACCCGGAGGAACGCGCCAAGGGTGTGTCACTGCTGATGGTCGAGACCGACGACCTTGAAGGCTTCCGGCGCAACAAGCCGCTCAAGAAAATCGGCATGAAGGGACAGGACACGAGCGAACTCTTCTTTGATGATTGCCGCGTGCCGGTGGAGAACATTCTCGGCGGCGAAGAAGGGCAGGGTTTCTACCAACTCATGGGGCAGCTGCCGCGCGAACGTTTGATCATCGCTGTCAGTGCGATCGCAATGATGGAAGAGGCAGTTGAAATGACCTGCGACTATACGCGTGAACGCAAGGCATTCGGCAAGAGCCTGCTCGATTTCCAGAACACGAAGTTCAAGCTAGCGGAACTGAAGACCCAAGCCAAAATTGGTCGCGTCTTTCTCGACCACTGTATCCAGCAACTGAACGCCGGGACGCTGGACACCGAGACGGCTTCGATGGCGAAATACTGGTGTACCGAAAAGCAGTTCGAAACAGTCAATGAGTGCCTGCAGCTGCACGGCGGTTACGGCTACATGATGGAGTATCCGATCGCACATTACTTCACCGACAGCCGAGTGCAGATGATCTACGGCGGCTCGAATGAAATCATGAAAGAACTCATCTCACGCGGCCTTTGAGGCCATTAAGTTCCATTCCGATCCGGGCGCCTGAGGGCGCCCCTTTTTTTTGAAGCAACGATGCAAGCAAATTTCTATACCCAACTGAGCAGCAACTTCGACCGTGACGCCATCGCATTTGAAACACCGGACGGCACTAGCGTCACTTATGGCGAGGTGGAAAAGGCATCAGCTTGTGCTGCGAGTGCTCTGGAGGGACTGGGTCTGGAACCAGGCGACCGGGTCTCCGTCATTGCTCAGAAATCACTCAGCTACCTGTGGATCTACTTGGGCTGTCTGCGCGGCGGTTTTATTTTCCACCCCCTCAATCCCGGGTATACCTCCAGAGAGCTGGAGTTTTTCTTCAATAACGCCGGCACACGGGTGCTGATTTTTGATCCCACCCTCGCTGATACAGTCATTTCGGCCAGCGCCAACATTTCAAGTATTAAAAGGCGGATCGAGCTGACCGCCACTGGCGGCGGCGAATTCGAAGAACTCTGCCGCATCACCGGTGCCGAGACCTATAAGGATCGCGCCTGTGACTTCGATGTCACCGCCGCACTGTTGTATTCATCGGGAACCACCGGGCAACCCAAAGGTATCCGTATCACGCATGGGGCGCTCGCAGCCAATGCAGCGACGCTCGCCGATGCGTGGGGATTTTCCGCAGAGGACGTGTTGGTTCACGCTCTGCCGGTCTTTCATGTCCACGGCCTGTTTATTGTGCTCGGGCCGGCATTGATGCGCGGGACACGAATCAGATTCCTCGCCAGCTTCGACACGAAGGCCTTAATCGAGCAACTC
>CAXGUU010000097.1:0-11116 GCA_964012875.1 uncultured bacterium | reverse complement strand
CAAGGTCTCGAGCTATCCCGAAGTGATGGAGTGTTACCTGATGACCGGCACTTCGGACTACTTACTGCGCGTAGTCATGCCTGACCTTGAAAGCTACGAGCAGTTCCTGGTCGAGAAACTGACACGCATTTCCGGTATCGCCAATATTCAAACGAGCTTCGCTCTCAAGCCGATCGTGCAGCGCACCGGGTTGCCGCTGACTGAGCCCGATCGCTAAGCGTGGCTGACATGGATTATCGCGCCGCGGTACGCTCGCTCATCGCGGTCCTGACGAAAATCGCTTGCACTTGCATTGCCGCTGTTCTGTTCGCCTGTGGGCGCGCCGAGCTGCCCGCCACAGTGAGCGCAAACTTCGACTATGCGGGCGCAGTGCGAGCAAATGACTGCACAAAATCGCCGGCCGCCGATGCACCGGGGCAATGGAATAATGTCGTTTTCGCCGAACGATTGCGGGTAAATGTCAGGGCACCAGCCAACTATCGCAACAATATCCGACACCCGCTGCTAGTGGTATTTGCAGCGGCGACCCATGATGCTTACCACAGCGAGGCCTTCACCGGCCTTACCCCACCCGCGACTACGCGTGGGTACGTCGTCGCGTACACGCAGAGCAAACGGCTCACAAAAAGCCACCTGTCAGCAGCTAACAAGGTTGTTGCCGCGATCGAGGCATCGTGGTGTATCGAGCCACAACAGGTTTTTTTCACCGGTCACTCTGATGGCGGTACGACCGCAGTTGCACAGACCTTTCTCGAACGGTTGAACCGTCGCCCGAACGCCGTCGCCCCCAGCGCGGCCGGGTTCTCAGCGGAGGCGCTGGACGACATCGAATGCCCATCGCCAACGCCCGCCCTGATAATGGGACTCTCCGAAGACAAACTGTTTCCTGGCTACGATAGGGCGCTCGCGGAATGGTTCGCTCGATGCAACAGATGCGCTTCTGCCCGAACCATGTTGGATGCCGGGTGCCATCGATTTACCGGCTGCGCGGCCCCAACAAGCCACTGTGTAGCACCGGGCGGCCATCGCAAGTGGCCACCATTCAACACGGAATTACTGGGTTTTCTCGACCAAACCAGAATCCAAACCCAATCTCCCTGAATACATCCGGCAGCCATTGTGTGCTGCACAATGCGCCGTTCATTGCACCCTGGGGTCAGCTCCCCTAACATGAGACAGCTAAAGGCAATAACCGATGCTTGGAGGTGCGCCCATGAGTTCTTCGGCCAGTTCGATCCAGTCTGCGACCGTCGCCGAATCGCAGACTGAAACGACCTCGATTCTCTCCAATTGGACCATCTGCGTTCGTGTATTGGTTGGTATCGCGGTGGTATACGCCTTTACGCGCGTTTACCTGCACGAATACGCCTACTCGGTCGGGCTCGATTATTTTGAGCCCGAGTTTGCTATCTACTGGATGCCACTGCTGTACGTGGAAATCGGCGCCGCGGTCGTGGCGCTGTTGGGCGTTTCAGCGTGGCTCTGGCGCACGCGCGACCACGACGTTGCGAATCTCCAGCCCGAGGAAGAAATCAGGCGCTACTTTCGTCTCATTACGTGGTTGACCGCCTACACATTTATCGTCCTGATCACCGGTTCGGTAGGTGGCGAAGCAGATGCCGCCTGGCACCAGGTTGTAATTCGCGATACCGACTTCACGCCGACTCACATTATCCTGTTCTACCTGTTGGTTCCTGCGTTGATCATCGCGGGCGTGGGCTCATTTCTGTATGCAAGCACACGACTGCCTGAATTTTCCCGACGTTTTCAGTTGCCACTGTGTGTCGCCATCGGTGGTCCGATTCTAATCATGCCCAACGTTGGCCTGAACGAATGGGGTCACACCTTCTTCTACGCCGAAGAGTTGTTCGCTGCACCGATTCACTGGGGCTTTGCAGCACTCGGTCTTGCCTTGCTCGGCCTTGGCGGTGTCGTGATCCATCTGCTTGCGCGTCTGCGCTTTCTAATCGACCAGGTCGGCGAAGCCGCGCGCAGCTGATCAAGCCGCCACCCGGCGGGAAGGCCCGACAGGCATGAATCGGAACGACACCGCCGCACTGGAAAAACAGATCGATGTCGCCATCATGCTCGCCGTGCTGTTCGCCATCGCGGGCGCCACCTCGTTCGTCATGGCAGTCACCATGGGCGATTGGGAATACTGGGTCGACTGGAAAGATCGCCGCTTCTGGCCACTGGTCCCGATAGCACTGTTGATGATCTTCCCGGCCGGCATCTCGGCGGCGTTCTGGACCAAGCTGCGCCTGCCGATGGCCTGTACCGCGGTGGTCCTAAGCTACAGCGCCATCCGCTGGGTCAGTACCTATATGAATTTTCATCTATTCGCCGGTTTTCCGCTGAGCTTTGTATGGCCATCCGTCTTTATCCCCATGGCCATTATTGTGGACTGCACCCTACTCATCACCCGCAGCGTGTTTCTCACTGGTCTGCTTGGCGCATTTGCCTGGGGCGTACTCATCTACCCCAGCAACTGGCCCATGCTGGCAGCGTTCCATGAACCCATCGACTACCAGGGCGAGATGCTGACCACCGCAGATCTGCTCGGCTTCGAATACATCCGCACAGCCCTGCCTGAATACCTGCGGATCGTCGAGCGCTCGGTGCTGCGTACATTCGGCGACGCCGTCGTACCGTTAACTGCCGTATTTGCGGGCTTCGTGTGTACGCTCATGTTCTACTTCTGGTGGATGGTGGGCGCCTTGTTAACTCGGCAAATCTGGGTCAAGAAGATCTAGATAACGATTCTCTGAGTCATTGTGCTGAGCAAATTCGCAACTGCGCCACTACTACTGCTTGTCGCCTTGCTTGCGGCGTTACCACCAGCAGCGAGCGCTCACGGCGAACGCGCACAACAGGCTGGCACCCGTATGCGGACAATCATGTGGTACGACCTTGCTATCAGCAGCCTGAACATTAACGTCGGCGAAACGATTACGCTCAGCGGTCGGTTTCGAACATCAAAGTGGTGGCCGGAACACATCCCATCGGTGACCAGCCGCGTTTTCCTGAACGTCGGTACCTCAGGGCCCAACTTCATCCGCACGCGCTCTAACATCGATGGCGTCAGCACGGTGCAATCGACGTCACTGGAACTCGGGCGCGACTACGGATTCGAGATTGAGTTAAAAGCGCGCCGACCCGGCCGCTTCCACGTGCATCCTATTCTGAGCGTAGAAGATGCCGGCGGTATGGTCGGCCCGGGCCTGTGGGTTGAGGTTGGCGGCAGCCAAAGCGACTTTGAAAACAGAACAACGTCAATGTTTGGCACTGAAATCGAGCTTGAAACCTTTAACCTCGGCACCGTCTACACCTGGCACATTATATGGTTCGTGATCGGTGGGGCGTGGCTCGCTTACTGGTTGCGGCGCCGGCCGCTCCTGATCCCGCGCTATCGTGCTGTCGAGGAGGCGGAAGCCGCTGGTGGTGACGGTGATGAGATCCTGACCGACCAGGATCGCAATGTTGCAATCGGCTTCCTGCTGGTGACCCTACTCGTGATATTCCTTGGTTATCAATGGGCCGAACGCAGCTACCCGGTGACGACGCCGCTCCGGACTGCCAAAGTCAGGGTACCGGTAAAACCGGAAGCCGCATCAGTCGTCGCGGTTGACCTCAAGGCGGCCCGGTATCGGATTCCCGGCCGCAGTTTTGAAATGGACCTGGAGATCACCAACGGTCTCGATGAACCAATTCAAATCAGCGAATTTTCAACCGCCAATATTCGCTTTATCAATCCAAGCATCGCCGCTGTACAACCCCAGGATTCGCACGATCTTGTGGCGTCCGAAGGCTTACGTACCGACGGTGAGCCGATCGCACCCGGGGAAAAACGCACACTCACCGTCTATGCGGAAGACGCGCTGTGGGAAACCCAGCGCCTGGTCCACATGATCAATGACCCTGACAGCCTGATTGCCGGACTGCTATTTTTTGAAACAGCCACAGGGGCGCGCGAAATCGTCGAGGTCGGGGGTACGATGGTGCCGGTGTTTAAATAGGGGTTCATACTGGTTTTTATCTCTTTCCTCTCTCTTTGTCGGCGGCTGTTGCGACTCCGCAGGGGCGACCTACTGGTAAGCCTCTCGTTGATAGTCTTCTCGCCCGCGACATTAGGTCACGGCGGCGTCTCGATGGAAGACGATTTGTGCATCATGCAAATCGGCCCCTACCGCGCCCATTTCACCGGCTACCAGCCGCAACTGCGCGCGTCGCAGGAATTCTGCGAGGACATACCGCACGTCGCCGAGGCGATTATCGTGCTCGACTTCCTCGACAACCGCTTGCGCGAAATGGACATCGAGTTTCGCGTCATCCGCGACGTCAACGACATTGGCGTCAATGCGACCTACGACGACCTCGGCGGCCGCGACGCGATCACGGCTGCTAGCGTATTCGTTGAAGCCGCAAACCGCTACCCGCGCGGCAGCGTCAACATTTCGATTCCGTTTGATTCGCCGGGAAATTTCATTGGCATAGTCGAGGCCAACGATGGCGAAGGTAATCAGCATTATCGCTCGGTATTCCCTTTCGCCGTTGCCGCAACAATCTGGTACAACGGCTGGCAGTGGCTGCTTTCCCTCGTCGTGCTGGGCCTAGTGCTCTACGTTCGCCCTTGGACGAAAATCAAGCGCGCACCAGCGCCGGATCCTGAACCGTGAAGCTGCTTCGCCTGCTCATTATTTTGGTCGCCGGCGTAGTGATAATTCGATACCTGCCGGCGGCCTTTGTGCCTGAAGACTGGCGTGGCGATTACTATGAGTGGGCTGGAGAGAGCCGCTACAGCGAACCCGCGCCCACGCTTGAATCGAGCATGTCGGAAGTGGATCTGGACGCGGTATGTCCGCCTGCCGGCGACGCCGACCGCCGGCGGCAGACTATCGCCGGTGTCGAAATAGAAGCTGTCGACGACTGCCTGCCCGACAACCCCTACGACATTGCAGTCAGTGTGCTTGGCAGTAACAACGTTTCTGCGGACGTACTCATGAGATCGCTTTTCGCCCCAGACACTATCGAGAAGCAGGATGATATTGACGGCGACGGCGATCCTGATCGCATCCATATCCGCCTTGAACTCATCGAACTCAACGGCCACTCGCCCGAGGGGCCGGTTGTACTGCCGCATTTCGAAATTGCCCCGGGTGTCGCGCCAGGCGCGTGGATCTTTACACCGAAATCACGGGGCATGAGTACGGTCGACTTTGAGTCTGTCGACGCCAACCGGCTGCTGCGCCTGCCGGCTCCCGCGATACGCGTGGAACAGGGCGATGAAGTGTCCGTAACGCTCGAAAATACACACTACCTGCCCCACACCATTCACTTCCATGGCGTCGACCACCCTTTTGTCACTGAGAGTGGCGAAGGTAACGAAGGCGTACCGATTTTCAGTGAACATCCCATAGAGCCAGGGCAACAACGCACTTACCGCTTTCGGCCGCGGCAGCCGGGCACCGCCTTCTATCACTGCCACGTGCAACCGCACACCCACATCCTGATGGGGCTGCAGGGCTTGTTTATCGTCGAGGAGAACCGGCCAAACAACACCCTGCAGACCTTCAATATCGGCGCCGGGCGAGTACGTGTGCGCTCGACAGCGAGTCGAATCGATTTCGATCGCGAGTACGATCTGCACTACACCGAGATCGACCGTGAACTCAATAACCGTATTCAATTATCAAGCGATCCGCGGCGCATTTCGCGAGCCATTCACCGTGACTACAACATCACCCAACGTGTGCCTGAGTACTTCCTCCTGAACGGGCGTTCGTTTCCATACACCTTGCAGGAGTCGCTGATCGTGACGGCTGAGAACGAACGCGCTCATCTACGAATTCTGAACGCTGGCAGCGAAGGAATAGCGCTGCACTTTCACGGTCACAAACCCGAACTGACGCACCGCGACGGTGTTGCCCTGACGACACCTGAGCAACGCGATGTTTTCTGGATCGCCCCGGCCCAGCGCGCGGACCTCGCACTGCTCTCAACAAATGACGGTCTACATAACTATGGCAAAGGTGCCTGGCTGCTGCACGACCACCGGGAAAAAGCAGTAACGACCGACGGCATCGGGCCGGGCGGTGATGTGAGCCTGGTGGTCGATGAATCCTACATCGGTGAGCGCGGGCTGCCGCAGCCGCGCATGGGTCTCGAAAAACTCGCGCTGTTTTTCAATCCGGCCTACTACCGGGGAGAACTGCCGGTGTTTACCGGAATGGGCATGGATTATCTGGGTGAGCCTGCGCACAGACATGACGATCGCCGCTCAATCTTCTGGATAGCACTGATGGTGATGCTGATCACTTTGCTTTCGCCATGGCGCAGAAAGTAATGATGAAGATGGTGCACATCATTGTGATCGTATTAACGATGCCAGGCATCATCTACGCAGCCGGCAAAAACCACGAAGACCACCATGACCACCATCATCACCACGCGATGACGCTGGACCGTGACGGCATGACGATGAACAGCAATGACAGTACGCTACCGCAGGATTGCGAAGCCATTGCAACCGACATCGAAATCACCGTTGCGGTCGGCCGCGAATTTGCCCGCGCCGATACCAGCTTCGGTTTCGACCAACACCAATGGAAAGTACCACCATGCAGCCGCCTGAATGTAACCTTGCACAACCGGGACAAGGTCCGTCATCAATGGATGGTGCATGGCCTGCCGCGATATCTGTATCCGCAGGGCATGTTTCATCTCGAAGCGAGCGGCGGCACATCACGCAGGGGTATCTTAATCGTGCCCAGCGACGATCAAACCTACCTCGTCCATTGCGATCTGGCACAGCACATGGAAAAGGGGTTGAAGGCGCAACTCGTCGTCGGCAAAGGTAGCGGATCGTTGCCCTCGATACCCGGCATCACCGGGCCTCGTATGCGCTGAGACGAATACCCCCTTCGAAAAATCTAATGCGGGTAAACAACCAGTCGTTCATGCATCGAACGCGCGCTTTCCCATACAATCGCGACGTCTTAACTTTTATCGGAGATAACCCATGACGGCACAGATCAAACTGTTCGCTTCTTCGCTCGCGATATTCTGCATCCCGCTCGCTTCATCTGCGTTCGACACTTCACGCATTGAAGACCCGGAGGTTAAGGCATGCGCCGATCGTTCCTTACCCGCGAGAACGGCGAGCCAGCTGCAACGGGTCAAGGTCATTGGCAAGAACGGGCACGAGCGTGACTCGCTGAGGGAGATCATGTGGCGACGCTCAGAAGATAACGACAGTCGGGTCCTTGTGCGCATGCTCGAACCCATCGACGACAAGGGTGTGGCAGTGTTAGTCAACGACGACGCCGAACGCTCGGTGGTTTCCTACAACATGTACTCGCCGAAAATTAAACGCGTCCGCCGTGTAACCGGTGACTCTTTCTTCGGCTCCATCATGCGCACGGATTTCACCTATGACGACTTCCGCTATTTTTACAGCGTCGACGAACGGGAAGAGGTTGTCCGCGTCGAGGACGCTATGCTCGAAGATTTCCCTGCCTACGTGCTCGAAACGACGCGCCCGGACGAAAACGGCCGCTACAGCAAGGTTCGATTCTTTATCGACAAGGACGTTTGCTTGCCGGTTCGTACCGAGTTTCTCGGCTTGAACGGTGAGCTGCGCAAGGAACTCATCGCCGATCGAGAGCAGATTAAGCCGGATGGCGAGCGCTTCGTGCCGTGGAAAATGACTATGATTGACCACAAGGTCGGCTCCACCAGCGTCTTTCAGATCGATGAGATCGAAATTGACCCGGACCTCGACAATTCGATGTTCCAAATCAGCACCCTGAAGCGTGGCGGACACTGATCGATCTGCAGTTGGTTGAACGGCTGATGTCAGAACCACCGATGAGCCGTCGTGGCGGACATGGCACCTTAATGGCCTTGCTCGTGGGTATGGCGTTCGCTGCCAACACCAGCCTAGCCGCGGTTTCATTTACCGGTGGTGCTACCCCGGTCGCCGTACTGCTGATACGGACCGTGACCGCGGTGCTGATCCTGGCATGGTTACTTCGCGCCAGGGGCGTACCGTGGGCGCTGCCGCCTAGGCAGCGCTATGGTTCGATGGCACTCGGGTGCCTGTTCGCGACTTACGCGTACTGCATTCTGGCGGCCTTACAGTACTTACCATTGGGCGTCGTGGTCGCGACGTTCTATACCTTCCCGATTTTTATTGCCCTGATTGAATGGTTTTCCGGTCAGGAACCCTTCAGTGCGCGGACGGCAATTGCGCTCGGCATCGCCTTTGTTGGTGTTCTGTGCGCGCTGAATGTGTCAGCGGAAACCTTTGGCGGTATTGGCCTGTTGCTGTGCCTTGCTGGCGCACTCAGTGTTGCCATCGTCATGGTATTCAGCACGCGCGTCAGGAATGGCGGCGATTCGCGCCCGATTACCCTGCACATGTTGCTCACCGCCGTGGCCATGTTCACCGCAGTCGCCCTGACCAACGATAGCGTTGCCCTGCCCCATACCCCATATGCCTGGTTTGGTTTTCTGGGCGCGCCGGTTTTCTACACATTCGGGATTATCATGCTGTTTGTGGTCAACGCGGAAATCGGTCCTGTCAAGGCCGCGATGATCATGAACATCGAACCCGCAACCAGTGTTGCCCTGGGTTACCTCCTACTTGATCAGCACCTGGCGCTTATTCAGCTGGCAGGTATCGCCATCATCATTGGCACTGTGCTGTGGATAGAAAGCAGGAAATACCTGGGCGCCTGAACCGTGTGCCTGTTACACCGAGCCGAACGCAATAGTAAGCGTCGTTTCGTTAGCCGCCAATCGGGCCCCAAAACACCACCCAGGCGCTGAAGTCATCCGAAAAATCTTCGAATCGATGAACTTCGCTGGCCGCTATGAATATAGCATCGCCGGCTTCTAAAGCCGTCGTATTCAGGCTGCTCACCAGGACCCCATGCCCTGACTGCACGATATAGATTTCATCCTGCTCGTAGTTTTGCTGCGGGTCGTGACCGCGCGGCGCCTAGAATCCGAGTCACATGGTGCCGTGTGTGAGTGGTTCGGCATAACGTCGACCTGCCACACCTTCAGGCAACATGATTTCGACTTTGGACGGTTTGAGGAGCTGGCCCGTCATGACGCTGTAGGCCTGTCAACCCTTGTACGAGCGAATTTTTTCCGGCCTAAGCTCCAACAACGCCATTTGTGAAGCAGCAGCGCGCCACTCCTCCAGTATTTCAGCCTTCCTCGGTTCGGAAAGATCCCAATAGCGAGCCGCCAACGTTTCGGCCAGATCGATGCCGCCGTCATCCACGATCGCGACCGGGCCATCGAATGCCACCCAGGCCTCTTTTTCATCGAGATTGTTGACGACAAGCAGCGACGCCTCGGGGCGTGCTTTCAATCGCGCGATTTTCGGAGACGTAGCTAACGCAAACATGCGGATCATTTCCCCGGTCCAGTCGAACCACACCGGCACACTGACAGGCGTCCCATTAGCCCGCTGCATGGTCAATATTCCGTACCGCAGTGAACGCATGAATTCATCGCGTTCGCTATCCGTCAATTTAGACATGTTGTTCTCCTGACTGTCCGTGCCATCAACGTGGGCACGGTGTTGCGTGACACCAAGATGGGTTAGTCCAATGCTACATCCAGAAGCCCCGCGTATACCCTGTGGGGTTCGGACGCGGTCGCACCTTCAAGACAAATCGCGATATCCGTGGAATCAAAGTAGGTATACCAATCGGACTCGAGCACGGCTTGTTCAAATTCGTGCACCTGTTCAGCACTGCCAACCCTGAACACGCCAATGAAACCTTTGTCCGGAGCCTTCGGCAGCGTGCGGTCGATTTTGCTCCAGCCCAGAACCACGGCGCCGTCAGCACGACCCTGACTGATGTAATCGTCCAAGGATTTCAGATATTCGAGCTTCTCCATCTCGCTCAATACTTCCCAGCGCTCGTTGGGATGCCAGACAATTGCAAGGATGTGCTTCGCTATTACTCCACGGTTGTCGATTTGAGATCGTTCACTGACCGCTCTGAAGCACTTTCATCATGCGATGTCAGACGATATCAGTACCTTTTAACAACCGAATCATGACCTTGCAGCCTACAATCTGGCCGTCTTCATTCCGGGCAATGATGTCGACGCCCTTGGTCAACGATACCGTCGAATTCGACCACACGACAGCGAGCGTCCCCGGCATTTTCATCCGCGATCATTGCGCGGCCAGTGGTATCAGGATACCTCAGCACTAATGTGGTGATTGAGGTTAACCCTGTCTTCATGTCGTTTTCTCTGCTGACGATTTCACTCGCTATTCAGCCCTGCTTGATCAGCACGGCGCAAGCGCGCTTAGGCGCATGCGTCTAAAGCGACGGGTTAAGTGCAAGAACGATTTTTCTCGCTTCGAATAATCATCGCCAATGTCACAACCAAACTGAACAACCCAAACAAAAGGTACAACACAAATAAGCCCGGAGGATTCAGAGCAAAAATACCAATGCCAGGACAAGACGCCCAAATGCTAAAAACCCCAACGCTTGCCAGCTCAAGCCAGGCAATCCTTCGTTGAAGCGTTTCGACGCTGTAACCCTAGTCTCAGCTTCGGGGTCAGGCAGCGACGAAAACAGTAAAAGGCAGTGGTCAGTATTCGTTAAACCGAATGCCTATAACGGTCCGCCATCATGAGGGCCGGATGCTCCGTTGTCGGTAAAACGAACCCGGATATCCCGCATCAGATCTTTCCGTCCAGCCCCATTTGGTAGTACTTGTGCACCAACTCGTCCTGATGCTCGAGCAACCAGTCGATCGAAGGCTCGTTTGACATGGCCTTTTTGATCGCTTTTGCCGTTGCTTCGCGATGGATGTCGAACAGAATTTTATGGTCGAGCTTGTCGTTGTCGGCGACACTTGGGTTCAACCAGACCGAAACGATAATACCGAGGTCATCGGCCTTGTCGCGGGGAATATCACCGGCACGAACCGCATCCAGCACACCGTTGGCGATAGCACCCTGCACCGTACCCATCAGGATATTGGTGTAGCGGCTTTTGTTGACGGTGACCTTGCTCACCATCAATGTCGGCGGGCGAACCATCACGTCGGTATTCATGATAGCGAGCACCCGGGA
>CAXGUU010000096.1:0-11200 GCA_964012875.1 uncultured bacterium | reverse complement strand
TGTCCGGATCTTAAAACGACGTAAAACGCGGTAGTTAGCGCGAGCACCTCAAGTCCCGAGAACGGCAACACCAGCGGCGCTCCCAGGACGTAAAAGAACACGCCCACGGTGAGAGAGAAGGCGGCAATTACGAGCAGGACCAGTCGAGCCTCGGACCAGTTCATCGAACGCGTTGGCTGTAATATCCACGCGTCTGCCTCGATCTCGGTGACCACCGAACCGGCCCGTGTTTAAGGTGTCGCCGCTGCAATGTGCCGGGCGACAGTTTGCAGCTCGTCAGCGTCATTGTGGCGGCAGGTCGCAAGTGGCTCACCGCCAAATGCCACCGCCAAGGTTTCCAAAACCGCCCGCGGCTCGTAGAGGTCGTCTTCCAACACGTTGGCGACCCAGCCAAGGTAGGGTACGCCACAACCAGTGATTGCCTCGTAACTGAGCCGCGCATGGTTGATGCAGCCAAGCTTGACCCCGACAACCAGCAAGACCGGCAGGTTGAGCGCCATGGCTAAATCCTCAACGTCGTGCTCGGGGCTCAGCGGCACGCGCCAGCCGCCAACCCCCTCGACCACGACGCACTCAGCGGCCCGGGCACAGCGCGCGTAAGCCTCGACAATGATGTCCAGTTCGATCGCCCGGCCCGCCGCCGCGGCGGCAATATGCGGCGATGTTGGCGGTTCAAATAAGTAAGGGTTCAGGTCGCGCGCCGCGACGTTCACATTTGACGCTGCCAGAAGTTCTGTGACGTCCTCATTGACCAGCAGGTCGCCGTCCCATTCCGCACCCGTGGCCACAGGCTTCATGCCGGTCACTGTCATCCCCAGGTCGCAGAGGTGCCTGATCAAAGCTGAGCTGACGAAGGTTTTACCGCAGCCCGTATCGGTACCGGTTACGAAAACGTTCATCGGCGGCGCAGTCGTTTTAGCGGAAATATCTGGGACTCGCCGGTCACGTTCTGGGCGTTGGCCGCGGCCCACGCGTGGCCGATGATCATTTCGGCCGTAGCCGGCAGTTTCTCATTGCGCCTCTGCGCTTCGTAAGCTGTGGCGAACGTGGCATGGCGTCGGCGCCCGAGCAATCCGCGGGGCCGGGAGCGGATGGCATTGATCGACCCACCCTGGCGCAAATCGGTGAGCAGGCCTTCGACGTCTTTATATTCGATGGTGAGCCGCTCGCATTCCATCACCGGATCGGCGAATCCCTGGCGCCCGAGCAGATCGCCAACGTCGTGCATGTCGGGAAATCGGTTGACATGGGCACCGCCGGAAACCGCGGCGAGCGCCGCTCTGAGTTCAGACAGGGTATCCGGGCCCGGAAAGGCCAGGAGCAACAGTCCGCCCGGTTTGAGGATCCGACGAAACTCTCCGAGCGTCTGTTCTAGCTGTCCACACCACTGCAGCACGCAAGTACACAGCACCAGGTCGACGGTGCCGTTTGACAGAGGAATTTGAGAAATGTCACCGCAGGCGTAACGGTGGGACGATCGCCAGCGTGGACCGTGCTGGCGCGACGCAGCGAGCATGGCCTCAGCGCGGTCGAATTGTATGATTGTCGCGGCGCGATATCGTTTGGCCAGCGAGCGGGCATGGCGGCCGGCTCCGGCACCAGCGTCGACAATTAGCCGGGGCGTAAGGCGAATGCCATCGAGACGTTCGAGTGCTCTTTCACCGACTTCCTGCTGCAACCAATCGTGTGACAGGTAGTGCGGCGCAAGCCGGTTGAAATAACGGTCAAGACGTCCAGCGTCCAGATCATTGATAGTGTCGTCGGTCATGCGGCGGCGGTGTGAGCGAATCCTTCTCCCAGGGCGGCAGCAAGATTATCTATTTGTGTTTCGGTATGCGCGGCGCTCAGGGTAATGCGAATTCGCGCTGTGCCGGGAGGCACGGTCGGGGGTCGGACAGCGCGCACATAAAACCCCCTGTCGTTCAGAAACCGGGCGAGACGCAGCGCATGTGCTTCCTCACCCACGAGCACCGGTTGAATGGGCGACTTGCTCGGCATCACCGGAATGCGCAGGTCTTTTGTTCGCCCGTGGAAACGCTTGATATTGGCGTCAAGGCGTTGCCCGAATGCAGGGTCTGATTGCAGCAATTCGAGCGCCGCGAGCGCGGCTGCCGCGCACACGGCTGGTGGTGCGGTATCGAAAATGAACGTACGTGCGCGTTGCAACAGAAATTCAATTGCAATGTCCGGACCGGCGATGACGGCGCCGGCAGAACCAAGCGCCTTACCCAAGGTGATCATGATGAAGGTCGCCGCTGGTGTGTGGCCACAGAGCGCGGCGCCGGCACCTCGGCCACCACCGCTGATGCCAAATCCGTGGGCGTCGTCGACGTAGAGGACGGCTGCGTGGTCTGCGGCACGGGCCGCAATCTGTTCGAGTGGCGCGAAATCGCCATCCATGCTGAATAATGATTCGGTTACCACCAGCGACTGGCGGTCGCTTTGCACCTGATCTAGGGCGGGCAAGGTATCGTGATCATAAATCGTCACTTGCGCCCGCGACGCGCGCACCCCATCGATCAACGAGGCATGGTTGAGCCGATCACTGAAGACGTGGTCCTGCGGGGTAACCAGAGCTGGCAAGGCGCCAGTATTTGCCAGATAGCCGGAAGAAAACATCAGTGCACGATCGCAGCCGACGTATTCGGCAAGGCGGCGCTCGAGTTCTTCATGCAGGGAACTGCGCCCGGAGAGCAACGCGGCGCCGCCGGCACCGAAGCCGTGGTTTCCAAGCGCCTCGGTTACGCTGGCCACCACGTAGGGGTGAGCAGCGAGGCCGAGATAATCATTGCTGGTGAAATTGACAAGGCGCTGGCCGTTGATATGGAGGACGCTGGATTGCGCCGATTGGCGCGCTTCGAGAGAACGCAATAGATCTCGGGCGCGAAGATCCTCAATCGCGCTGCTGAGCCGCCCGAGGTACGCGGCACTCATCGGGACAGCAAGCTCAGCGGGTCGTGACGCCGTCGGCCTGAATACCGAGGCGGTTGAACAGGTCTCGGTCAGCGGCGACCGCGGGGTTCTCCGTGGTCAGCAACGCGTCGCCGTAAAAGATGGAGTTGGCGCCGGCAAAAAAACTTAAGGCCTGCAATTCGTCACTCATTTGTGTGCGGCCGGCGGAAAGCCGTACATGTGAAGCCGGCATTAATACGCGTGCGACCGCGACTGTTTTAACGAAATCAATCGGGTGAACACCATCAGTATTGGCCAGCGGCGTGCCTTCTACTCGTACAAGTAGGTTGATCGGTACCGATTCGGGATGCTTGTCCATCGATGCCAGGTTCTGCAGTAATCCTGCGCGATCACGAACGCCCTCTCCGAGACCGACGATGCCACCGCAGCAGACATTAATGTTGGCGTCGCGGACGTTGGCAAGCGTAGTCAGGCGGTCGTCATAGGTTCGGGTCGTAATCACGTCCCCGTAGAATTCCGGCGAGGTGTCGAGATTGTGGTTGTAATAATCGAGGCCGGCGTCGGCGAGTTGTTGTGCCTGCGCGGCGTCGAGCATGCCGAGGGTGACGCAGGTTTCCATGCCGAGGTTGCGAACGCCTTCGATGAGCGGGATGACTTCGTCGAGATCACGTTGCTTCGGCGACCGCCACGCCGCACCCATGCAAAAGCGAGTGGCGCCCGCAGACTGCGCACGTTTCGCTGCCTCGAGAACTTCGTTCAGTGGCATCACGGGCGTGGCGTCGACGCCGGTCTCGAAACGGACGCTTTGCGGACAGTAAGCGCAGTCTTCAGGACAACCGCCGCTCTTGATATTGAGCAAGGTGCTCAGTTGAACTTCATTGGCATCGAAGTTCTGGCGGTGCATGGTGTGAGCGCGGTAGAGCAAGTCGTTAAACGGCAGAGCAAATAGGTTTTCGACGTCCTGGCGAGTCCAGTCATTTCGAACAGCACCAGACAATGGGGAAAGTTCGTGAGTTTGCGCATGCATCGGGGCTTTCGGTCGTTCCAAAAATAGTGGCAAGATGGTGCCATTGGCAGCCGTAAGAATTCGCGCATCGAAGCAGCGAATCAGCTGTCAACTTTAATAGACCTGAAAAAACTGTACAACGTCGCCACCTGGCATGCCGGCTACCGTTGCTGGTTCTGTGGCGAGGCAGGGGAACAAGCTGCGATCTGTCCGGGCAGCGGGAAGGACCTCGCGCGGACGGATCCCTTTCGGGATCTGCCCTCGCTGCCGGCAATTTCGGGCGTGGCCGCGCCATTCCTTCATACCTACCGATTGGACCACCTGATCAAAGAGGCCAAGTTCCCCCAGGACAGAGCCGCCCGGTCTTTAGTAGCCAGCCTAGAAACAAAAATGTAAGTGTTCACTTACACGTAAACTGAGACATAGTAGCGATTCCCTCGGCATGGCAACGCTATAGCGCGCGAGCGCTTCAATCATGGAGTGGCGCTCGACGCGGCGCTGGCAAAACGGTACAAATAGACCTTTACGCCGCAAGCGTTCAAACGGATTTGACACGGACCTGCGCAGTCACTTCTGGATGAAAGCGAGCGCAGCGCGAACCTGGTGGATGCATTCTTGGCCGATCGAAGTGTGATTGATCACGATGTCATCATTTTTGATGACGTCGTTACGACCGAGGCTACTATCGCGAGCGCAGCCACGGCATTGACAGCTGCCGGCCCGCGTCAGGCCGTGGCAGTAACTCTCGCGGTATCGCCGACTTGACAGCGCTGACTCATGTATCGAGGTTAGTGACCGTCAGCGCATGTCGCTCGATGAATGCTCGGCGCGGTTCGACCTGATCGCCCATCAGGGTGGAGAAGATCTGATGGGCCGCGACCCCATCCTCAATCTGCACCTGGACGAGGTTCCGCGTTTCAGCATTCAACGTGGTATCCCACAATTGATCCGGGTTCATTTCGCCCAGTCCTTTATAGCGCTGAACTGTGGTGCCTTTGCGCGCTTGGTCGAGTAAATAGTCGTATGCAGCTCCCAGGCTTGGGATGACACGCCGCTCTTCGTTGCGCAAAATGCTCGAGCCCGCGGCCAGCGGATCATCAAACAAGCGTCCGAGGCGGCTCAGGTGCCGATATTCGCTGCTTTCAAAAAATTCACGTTCGAGATTCGCGATCTGAAGCGATCCGTTGCTGGTCAGACGAATCTCCACGTTCCAACGATCGGAACTGCTGTAGCTCAGATCGACACCCAAAATGGCTGATTCTTCGGCCGTCTCCACCAGCCTTTCGCTGAATTCCGTAAGCCAGTTATCGAGCACATCGCGGGCGACGACAGCCGGATTTTCGAGTTTAGGCGTCAACCGCAGGGCGCGCAGGACAGATGCCGGGTGGCGAATTTCCA
Source organism: uncultured bacterium (assembly GCA_964012875.1). GTDB lineage: Bacteria > Pseudomonadota > Gammaproteobacteria > CAXGUU01. The sequence continues at coordinate 5,883 of CAXGUU010000096.1, read as the reverse complement.
GCCGTTCCTGAATTTGATTCAGCAGCAGATATTCACGCCCCAGTTCCCCCAGGCGTTCGCCACTGACCGAAGTCTCGCCCAAATCGATCTCTACGTCGTTGACAGCGACTTCCATAAAGTAACCACCGAGTTCACCATCGTCGGTCAGGTAGCGTTCCTGTTTGCCTTTTTTCACTTTGTATAAAGGCGGCTGTGCGATGTAGACATGGCCACGTTCGATCAGCTCCGGCATCTGCCGGTAGAAAAACGTGAGCAGCAGGGTTCGAATATGGGAGCCGTCCACATCGGCATCAGTCATGATGATGATGCGGTGATAACGCAGCGCATCGGGGTCGTACTCGTCGCGACCTATCCCGCATCCCAGTGCGGTGATCAGGGTGCCGACCTCGGCGGACGAAAGCATTTTGTCAAACCGGGCCTTCTCCACGTTTAATATTTTGCCCTTCAGTGGCAACACGGCCTGGTTGCGCCGGTCGCGCCCCTGCTTGGCCGAACCGCCGGCGGAGTCACCCTCAACGATGAACAATTCGGATTTAGACGGATCACGTTCCTGGCAGTCCGCCAGTTTGCCGGGCAGACCAGCAATGTCGAGCGCAGTTTTCCGGCGCGTCAGCTCACGTGCTTTGCGGGCCGCCTCGCGTGCCCGCGCTGCCTCGACGATCTTGGCCATGACCGCCTTGGCTTCCTGCGGATGTTCAAGCAGGTAAGTGTTCAGCCGGTCGTAGACAACGTATTCGACAATCCCCTTAACTTCACTCGAAACCAGCTTGTCTTTGGTCTGGGATGAAAATTTAGGATCAGGCACCTTTACGGACAATACCGCTGTCAGGCCTTCGCGCACGTCCTCCCCCGCTACCGTCACCTTGTTCTTGGCCGCCAGGCCCGCCCGCTCAATATACTGATTAAGGGTCCGTGTCAGTGCACCGCGCAGCCCAGCCAGATGCGTACCGCCGTCGCGCTGCGGAATATTGTTGGTGTAGCAGAAGATATTTTCCTGGTACGAATCGTTCCATTGCAGCGCGATTTCTACGCCGACCTCTTGTCTGTCAGCGATGATATGGATAACTTCAGGATGCAACGGCGTTTTAGTCGTATTCAGATGCTCAACGAAGGCAGCAATACCGCCCTGATATTCGAATTCATCTGATTTATTGGTTCTCTCGTCTAAGAGACTGATTTTAAGGCCGGAGTTAAGAAAGGAGAGTTCCCGCAGGCGTTTTGCCAGCACGTCGTAGTGGAATTCAACATTGGTAAATATTGCGGTGCTGGGCAAAAACCGAATCTCGGTACCGGTCGTTTCAGCTTCGCCGACACTGTCGAGTTGGCCCGCTGGATCACCATTGCGATACTGTTGCGCCCACAGTTTGCCGTCTCTTCGAATCAGCAACGACAGCTCGGACGACAGCGCATTCACCACAGAAACCCCGACGCCGTGCAAGCCGCCGGATACCTTATAAGAGTTGTCATCAAACTTTCCGCCCGCGTGCAGGGTCGTCATGATGACCTCAGCGGCAGACCGGTTTTCTTCCTCATGCACATCCACGGGGATACCGCGCCCATCGTCAACCACGGTAACGGAATTGTCGGTATGGATGCGGACTTCGATTTCGCCGCAATGTCCGGCGAGCGCTTCATCCACACAGTTATCCACGACCTCAAAAACCATGTGATGGAGGCCCGTGCCGTCATCGGTGTCGCCAATATACATGCCCGGACGTTTCCGAACCGCGTCCAGACCTTTGAGGACTTTGATGTTCTTTGAATCGTAACTCATTGGTAACCCTGTAAATTAGATCGCCGCAGCCCTGGCATGTTCCACGTGGAACACATCCCCGCCCGCGTCATGGACTTCTGGCAGGTCGGCGTATCGAATCGCCGTATAAAATTGTTGCCCGCTGTCAATCTGAATAATGTCCACAAGTCGTGCTCGCATTTTATCATCTAGTTCCGACGGCAGGTCATCAACTAACACAACGGGTTTGAATCCCCGTGCAACCGTGATGAACCGGGCCAGGGCCATGAACATCGAGATCACCAAATATTTACTCTGCCCCCTGGACAGACGCTTCGACACCAATTTTTCATCCGCTTTAAGTACTAGATCCGCACGGTGGACGCCCACATAGGTGTGGCCTGCCTTCCTGTCTCGTTCGAGTGAGCCCTGCAAATCCGCCAGCATGCCCTTTTCCACATCCCAGCCGGGTGCGTAATGCCACCGAAGCTGCCCCAACGCTGACGACAACTCGTGCGTTTCGAGCCCCGCATTCAAGACATCGACCAGAGCCCGGCGTTTTTCGTCGATTTGCCCGGCATAGTTGGCGAGTTGGTTATCCCAATACGCGAACTCAGCATCTGCCGCCCCGCTGCGCAACAACTGATTACGCTGCCGCAAACCCAAACGATAATTTTTCCAGTTATCGATGTAACGATGTTCCACGTGGAACAAGGTGCGGTCGATAAGCGCTCGTCGATTGCTGGGCGACTCAGTCAGGATGTCCCCCACTTTTGAATTGATCACGATGACAGGGATGCGGCTGGCTAAATCAGACGCTGCCAGCACCGGTTGGCCATCAAATACGATTCGGGTTTCGCCTGCTGCTTTGTTCACCGACAATCGGTAGACGGCCCCGTCCCCGTCCTGCACTGTTGCAGACAACGACATGCCGGTTTGCCCGTTTCGAATCAGGTCCCGTGGCCGATTTGCCAGGAATGATTTACCAAGGCTCGCGACGCCCAGCGCCTCGAGCACGCTGGTTTTGCCGCTGCCATTCGCACCCACGATAAGATTTACCTCATCCTGGGGTCTGTAATTCAGTTTTTCAAAGCACCGCAGGTTCGTCGCGGACAAGACCTTAAATCGCATGCAATATTTAATCAGTCAACGGCCACCATACGTCGCCATCCACGTGTTGCGGCCTTAGCAAGTACGCCAGTGCCGTGCTACAGCCGCATCGGCATGACGACGTAACTGGCACTGTCATCATCGGGCGTGCGCATTAAGCAACTGCTATTCGCATCCACGACGTCGAGCCTGACCATGTCAGAGCGCATCACGCCGAGCACATCCAGCAAATAAGAAACATTGAATCCAACTTCAATCTCGGCCCCCTGGTACTCGATTTCAATCTCTTCTTCTGCTTCTTCCTGCTCCGGGTTGTGTGCTACGGCGGTCAGCAAATTATGCTTGAGTATCAATCGGATACCCCGAAACTTCTCGTTCGATAAAATAGACGCGCGGCTCAATCCGGCACGCAGCGTCTCGCGTTCTGCGAGGATCGCATGCTCACTTTCCCGAGGAATAACACGTTCATAGTCGGGAAAACGGCCATCCACCAGTTTTGAGGTCAGCGACTGCCCGTCGCTGACCACCTTCAAATGATTGCCCCCCAGCGTCAACACCACTTTCCCTTCGTTCCCTGTCATCATGCGGGCAATCTCCAGTACGCCCTTCCGCGGCACGATAACCTGTCGGGCTTCGTCCATCGCCAGAACGACACTTTTCTCGCAAAGCGCCAGTCTGTGGCCGTCTGTGGCAACTGCCCGTATCTTGTCGTTATCCAGTTCAAGCAGTAAACCATTCAGGTAATAGCGAACATCCTGGTGTGCCATGGCAAAATGTGTGCTTTCTATCAGGTCATTGAGCACTTCGACATCCAGTTCGAGATTGACCTCAGCGTCGAAAGCGCCAACGGACGGAAATTCGTCCGCCTTCATACTCGCGAGCGAGAACCGACTACGACCTGAGGACACCTTGGTTTTAGTGCCGCTACCGTCAATCAACAGTTCAGCGTCTGCCGGCAGCGCACGGCAGATATCGAAGAGCTTGCGCGCAGGCAATGCAATCGCGCCATCCGTATCCGGCTGGCATTCGATCTGGCAATTGAGTTCCACTTCCATGTCGGTTGCCGTCAACCGGACTTTCTTACCTTCCACCTGAAATAACAAGTTGCTCAGAATCGGCAGAGTCTGACGCCGTTCCACAACATTATTTGCTGCTTGGAGTGCAGGTAATAATATTTCTCTTGATATCTTGATCTTCATTACTATTACTATTATTAGACGCTGGCTTAATGGGGATATCTATTTACTCTATGTATATCAATGCTTTATCGTTGATATTTATCTTCGATTAGGTCGCTTATGCTGTGGTTAACCTGTGAATAAATATGTCGTTTTATGCGGTTTTTTTTTATATACACGTTAATCACAACACATCATCAGGTACTCAATATACGTTCTAGATTCGAATAATCTTCCTGGATCCTCGAATCGCTGTGTTTCAACTCCGCAATTTTTTTGCAGGCATGAATGACCGTAGTATGGTCACGACCGCCGAAAGCATCACCAATTTCCGGCAAACTGTGGTTGGTCAATTCTTTTGCCAGTGTCATGGCCACTTGACGCGGCCGCGTGATAGAGCGATTTCGCCGCTTGGAAAGCAAATCAGCGACCCGGATCTTGTAGTACTCCGCGACTGTTTTCTGGATATTATCCATGGAGATCAATCGCTCCTGCAGCGCCAGTAAATCCCGCAAGGCTTCTTTGGCGAACTCTAGCGTGATCGGATTGCCGGTGAAGTGAGCGTTTGCTATCACCCTATGCAGTGCCCCTTCGAGTTCGCGTACATTAGAGCGGAACCTTTTCCCGATAAAAAACGCGACCTCTCTGGGTAAATCAGCTCCCGCCTCACTAGCTTTGCGCATCAAAATTGCCACCCGTGTCTCAAGTTCAGGGGGCTCAATCGCCACGGTCAATCCCCAACCAAAGCGTGATTTCAGGCGCTCTTCGACGCCTGATACTTCCTTGGGGTAACGGTCGCAGGTCAGAACAATCTGTTGTTGACCTTCCAATAACGCATTGAAAGTGTGAAAAAACTCTTCCTGGGAGCGCTCTTTTCCTGCGAAAAACTGGATGTCATCTATCAACAACGCATCGACGGACCGGTAAAACCGTTTGAAATCGTTGATGACGTTATGTTGCAGCGCCTTGACCATATCACCCACAAAACGCTCCGAATGTAGGTAAACGACCCGGGCATCCCCCCGCTTGTCACGAATCAGGTTACCGACCGCATGCATGAGATGTGTCTTGCCCAGACCCACGCCACCACAGATGAACAGTGGGTTGTAACCTTTTCCAGGGTTTTCAGCAACTTGCAGGGATGCTGCCCGTGCCAGCTGGTTTGACTTGCCACCTACGAAATTGTCGAAACTGAAGTCGGCTTTAAGGCCACTGGCCCGAATCGTGTCGGGTCTCCCATCCACCCGCGAAGCCGCGGTTGCCGGCCGAGGAGCTGTATCGCGCGCAGAATTCGGTTTTGCGCCCTTTTTGCTGCCAATCGCAAGCTTGACTTCGAGCGGTATACCATTAGTGAGATCACTTAGTATCCCGCGAATGCGGTCTCCGTACTTGTCCCTGATCCAATCTAGTACGAAACGGTTGGGCGCCAGTATTTCGACGCAATCCTCGGCTTCAACGGCTTGCAGTGGCCTGATCCAAGTATTGAACTGCTGTGCCGACAGCTCATGCTCAAGCTGCTTGACGCACTGTTGCCAAATAGAATTTTCCACCGTGTAGGGTCTTTTTGTATGTTATCGGTGACTGTTAGCCGGATGAGTGTACCTTCCAGCCCTAAACTTATCCACAAGGCCGGACGGATGAGATAACACTACTGAAAAGATTGACTTTTTTCCGGATCACGGCCTAATATCGCGACCCTTTTTCGAGGCGCCGGAGCTGCACTGCTACCGCCAAAACCATTCATAGAAACCTCAATCAACCGATAACCCTTCCGTTATGAAGCACACATTCCAACCTGGTGGTCTGAAGCGAGCCCGAAAACACGGCTTTCGCGCCCGTATGAAAACCAAAAGCGGTCGCCGC
>CAXGUU010000095.1:0-11201 GCA_964012875.1 uncultured bacterium | reverse complement strand
ATGAGTGTGAAGATGTTCGAAGATTTCTTCGAAAAGCTCCACATCAAGGCGCTTGACCCGGAAGGTGGTCGTTTTGACCCTGAATTCCATCAGGCCATGAGTACGGAAGAGTCGACTGACATCGCTCCGGGACTTGTGCTGCGGGTAATGCAGAAGGGCTATGTGCTCAACGATCGCCTGGTGCGTCCTGCGCTGGTGGTGGTCGCCAAGGCGCCAACAAGCTCCGACGCTTGAAAACGCGGGCAGCATCCCAATCTACCTTAGCAAGGAACAATCAGCATCGCTTTAAGCGATCGAAATCGAATTTAAAGTAGAGGCAAATCATGGGCAAAATCATTGGTATTGACCTTGGCACGACCAACTCGTGCGTCGCCGTGCTTGAAGGCGGCAAGCCAAAGGTTATTGAGAATAGTGAGGGCGCTCGTACAACGCCTTCGATTGTCGCATTCACCGCTGACGAGGAAATTCTGGTCGGACAATCGGCCAAACGTCAGGCGGTTACCAATCCGAGCAACACATTGTTCGCGGTCAAGCGTCTGATCGGACGCAAGTACGACGATGATGTCGTCGCGCGCGACCGGGATATGGTGCCGTACACCATTGCCAAAGCCGACAACGGCGACGCCTGGGTCGAAGCCAACGGCAACAAGATGGCGCCGCCTGAAGTCTCGGCTCGCGTGCTCATGAAAATGAAGAAGACTGCCGAAGACTATGTGGGCGAAGGAATATCCGAGGCGGTCATTACCGTTCCGGCGTACTTCAACGACTCCCAACGTCAGGCGACGAAGGACGCGGGCCGAATAGCGGGCCTTGAGGTCAAACGGATAATCAATGAACCAACAGCGGCGGCACTCGCATATGGCATGGATCGCGGCCAGGGCGATGCGAAGATTGCGGTTTATGACTTAGGTGGCGGTACGTTTGATGTTTCCATCATCGAGATTGCTGAGGTTGATGGCGAACATCAGTTTGAAGTTCTGTCGACCAACGGCGACACGTTTCTCGGCGGCGAAGACTTCGACCTGCGCCTGATTGATTTTCTTGCCGACGAGTTCAAGCGTGACCAGGGCATCGATTTGCACAACGATCCCCTTGCGCTGCAGCGACTGAAAGAAGCCGCTGAAAAAGCCAAGATCGAGTTGTCTTCGAGCCAGCAGACGGACGTAAACCTGCCGTACATCACGGCTGACGCCAGCGGACCGAAACATCTGAACGTCAAAATCACGCGAGCAAAACTCGAGTCGCTGGTCGATGACATCATTGAGCGAACCATTGAGCCTTGCCGTGTTGCGTTGCAGGACGCCGGCTTAAGCAGTTCCGACATCGATGATGTCATTCTGGTTGGTGGTCAGACGCGCATGCCCAAAGTCCAGGAAGTCGTCAAAGACTTCTTCGGCCGCGAGCCGCGTAAAGACGTTAATCCTGACGAAGCGGTTGCGATGGGCGCAGCGATTCAGGCCGGTGTTCTCGGTGGCGACGTCAAAGACGTTCTGCTGCTCGATGTTACGCCGTTGTCACTCGGTATCGAAACACTGGGGGGCGTGATGACGAAGCTGATTGAAAAGAACACCACCATTCCAACCAAAGCCCAGCAGGTGTTTTCGACAGCGGATGACAATCAGACCGCCGTGACCGTGCATGTGCTGCAGGGGGAGCGCGATCGTGCCGATGCCAATAAGTCCCTGGGACGATTTGACCTGGCCGATATTCCGCCTGCGCCGCGCGGCATGCCCCAGATCGAAGTGACATTCGATATCGATGCTAACGGCATACTTAATGTGTCGGCTAAAGACAAGGCGACCGGCAAGGAACAATCCATTGTGATCAAAGCGTCGAGTGGTCTTTCAGACGACGAGATCGATCGAATGGTTAAAGATGCTGAAGCGCATGCTGAAGAAGATCGTAAGTTCCAGGAAGGTGTCAACGCGAGAAACCAAGCGGACGCCCTCGTTCATGGCGCCAGGAAGTCACTGGAAGAACTTGGCGACAAGGTGACGGACGAAGAGCGCCAGGAAGTCGAGGCCGCGATTGCAGAAGTCGAACAGGCACTGGAAAGTGATGATCTTGAGCAGATCAATTCGGCTAGCCAGAAACTGGCAGAAGCCTCGGGTAAGATCGCACAGAAAGCCTATGAGGCTGCAGCCGCCGAGGGGGCACCCGATGTTGATTCCGCCGCGGCCGGAGGCCCGGAGGCGGAAGCACAACAGGCTGACGACAACGTCGTTGATGCAGACTTCGAAGAAGTAAAGGACGACAATAAGTAACGAACAGCATTGACAGTCACGTTCCGGAACCAAGGTTTTTTGATTCGAACTGATCGTTTTTGCCAGTAACGCGATGAGCCTGGTCGGACTTTGAGTCCGTCCGGGCTTACGTTTTGTAAGGTTTGGTAATTGAGCCCGTTTTCACGGATTGAGCGAAAACCATATGTCCAAGCGTGACTATTACGAAGTACTTGGCGTAGATCGAAATGCCGGGGACGATGAGCTGAAAAAAGCATATCGGCGGCTGGCTATGAAATTCCATCCGGATCGAAACCTCGATGACGCCGAAGCGGAGGAGCAGTTCAAAGAAGTCAAAGAAGCTTTCGAGGTCCTCGGTGACGCGCGCAAGCGGCAGGCCTATGATCAATTCGGGCATGCCGGCGTTGACCCGAGCGCTGGGGGCGGTGGCGCTGGCGGCGCGGGATTCGGCGACATCTTCGACAGCGTCTTTGGCGATATTTTCGGTGGTGGTCGTGGTGGTTCGCGCGCGTACCGCGGGGCAGATCTTCGCTATGATCTAGACCTCTCGCTCGAGGACGCTGTCGCGGGGACCGAAATCAAAATTCGGGTCCCGACGCTGATTGACTGCGAAGCATGCGATGGTAAAGGGTCTCGCAGCGGGCGCGCACCGACAAGTTGTGCAACCTGTGGCGGTGTCGGACAGGTGCGCATGCAGCAAGGCTTCTTCTCGGTCCAGCAAACCTGCCCAAAGTGCCGGGGCACCGGCTCGGTCATCTCGGACCCGTGCCAGAGCTGCAGTGGAAGTGGCAAGGCCCGTGGACACAAAACGATTTCGGTCAAGGTCCCTGCCGGCGTTGATAACGGTGACCGCATTCGCTTGTCCGGCGAAGGGGAGCCGGGTCAGTCCGGTGGTCCAGCGGGCGATCTGTACGTCAATGTGGTGGTCCAGTCCCACCCGCTATTCACGCGCGACGGTACCGATCTGAATTGCGAAGTCCCGATCGATTTCGTCAGTGCGGCGCTCGGCGGGGAACTGGAAGTGCCGACCCTGGAAGGTCGGGTCATGTTGAAAATTCCACCAGAAACCCAAACCGGTAAGATGTTTCGCCTTCGCGGTAAGGGCGTGCGCTCGGTTCGTGGCGGCGGGGTTGGCGACCTGATCTGCGCGGTTGCCGTCGAAACTCCGGTCAATTTGACCAAGGAGCAAAAGGAACTGCTCAAACAGCTTTCCGATTCGCTCTCCGGCGGTGGTGACAAACACAATCCCAAAGCCACATCATGGCTTGATGGCGTGAAGAAGTTCTTCGAGGATATGAAGTTCTCCTGAGAGCGAGGCGATGGTGGAAACGATAAAAATCGGCATCACCGGGGCTGCCGGCAGGATGGGCAGAACGTTGATTGGCTTGTGTGAAGCTGATACCCGACTGCAATTGGCGGCGGCGATCGAACGGGCGGATTCGCCGCTGGTTGGCACCGATGCAGGTTTACTCATTGGTAGCGAAAGCACGGGAATTGAAGTGGTCAGCGATCTCGGCGATGTCGTTTCCGCGTGTGACGTCGTTGTTGATTTCACGGTGCCGGAATCAACGCTCCTGAATGTGGGTGTATGTCGGGACGCTGGTTGCCGCATGGTGGTCGGTACGACCGGTCTCGGAGATGATGCAGATAAGCTTAAGGCGGCGTCCGAGAAGATTGCCATGGTATTCGCGCCAAACATGAGCGTTGGCGTAAATCTCTGTTTTCGCCTCGCGGAAATTGCGGCGCGTTCTACCGGCGAGCATTTCGATGTTGAGATCATAGAGGCCCACCATCGTCACAAGATTGATGCGCCATCGGGTACGGCCGTCCGCTTGGGTGAAATAGTCGCTGACACTCTGGGACGCGACCTCAAACGTGATGCGGTATACGGACGTGAAGGGATCACGGGGCCGAGAGAGCAAAAAACCATCGGTTTTGAGACGATCCGCGCGGGAGAAATCGTCGGCGACCATACGGTCCTCTTCGCCGGTGCCGGCGAACGTATAGAAATCACTCATCGTGCGCAGGATCGTTCGACTTTCGCGAGCGGTGCCCTGCGTGCGGCGCAATGGATCATGCAACACGATCAAGGCCTGTTCGACATGCAGGATGTTCTTGGACTGAAGGACTAAGCGCAGACGAAACAGGGTCAGGCAATCGAAAACGAAAAGTCCCACGGGAGGACGCCCGTAAACCTCAGTCAACAGTCGACACTTGATTCGTTATACACTAGCGACTTCTGAAAAATGGCAAGTGTTTGCTGTTACTTCCGGGAGGCGTTCCGAGCGATGACACCATTGCGCGCGGCGGTGATTGGGGTAGGTTACCTGGGCAATTTTCACGCCCAGAAGTATGCGCAACACCGCGACGCCGAACTTTGTGCGGTGGTGGATACGGTAGAAGAGCGTGCATGCGAAATAGCCGCCAAATACGGCACACGGGCGGTCACTGACTACCGGACTATTTTGAGCGAGATCGACGTCGTTTCAATCGTGGTCCCGCCGGCCAACCATTTCGAAATCGCCCACGACTGTTTGAGCGCGGGGGTGCACACCCTGGTAGAAAAGCCGGTGACCGAGCGCGTCAGTGAAGCGGAGACGCTGATCGAAATCGCGTCCGGCGATGACCTGATCCTGCAGGTCGGTCATTTAGAGCGGTTTAATCCCGTTGTCATGGCATTAATGGCGCGCATTGAAGCGCCACGCCTGATCGAGACACAACGTCTGGCCGGCTACAAAAAACGCGGCACGGAAGTCGACGTGGTACTCGACCTCATGATCCATGATATCGACATTGTGCTCAGCATTTCCCGGTCCGCCATTCACAGTATCCATGCCACGGGTACTGCGGTAGTCACACAGGATATCGACATCGCGCACGCCCGAATCGAGTTCGAAGATGGCTCATTTGCCGATCTGTCGGCGAGTCGGGTTTCAAAGAACCCGACCCGAACGATGAAAGTTTATGAAGGCCAGCGGTACTACGAACTCGACTATGCCAATCACGAATTGCACATTGGTACCGTTGAAGACGGTAAGGAACTGGAAGACGCCAGTGAATTCACTTTCGCAACCGAATCAGTCTCTGGTACTGACGTCCTGATGGAGGAGATATCGTCGTTTCTGTCGTCGGTTCGCAGCGGGGCCGCACCACAGGTGACGGGCGAAGACGGCAAGAAGGCCCTGGAAATCGCCATCGATATTTCGCGCCGTATCAACCGCTACCGAGCAACGCAACCGAGTGTTGCCGATTCGTCGATGGACGAGTGAACCGGTGCCGGCCGTGCCGGGCAGTTATAGTCGAGCCGAGCGCGGTAATGCCTGACTGTTATCGACCATCACCTTGCCGTCGGTCACCTCTGCTGCCAGCGGCACAAGCGAAGCGCCCTGACAGGGACCTTCGATGCAGCTGCCCGTGTCGGGTTCGAACAGGGCGCCATGCGTCGTGCATTGGAGGAACTTCCCGTCGATGCTCATAAACTGACCCAGGCTCAAATCGAGTCTGACGCCCACGTGCGGACAGCTGTTGAGATAGACATGGACCTGTTCCCCGCGGCGCATGACAATCAGACCGCGTGGACCTGCCTCAGTCTGAAGTACGGCGGCGGCGGCCTCTCCATCCGTGATTTCTAGCAATTCGATGACGGTGGTTTTCATGACGGGCGACGTCGGAGGTATCTCACAGTTTCGAGCACAGATAGTCTTTTCCTGAATCCGGGCGGTCAAGTACAATACCGGCTCCAAGAGCGGGAGCAGTCTTCGAGGCTGACTCCCGCTTTCCTTGTGTGGAAGCTGATGTGACCGAAACTGCTGTTCTTGCCTTATCCGATGGCACTATTTTTCGTGGGCGATCGATTGGTGCTGAAGGTTTCAGCGCCGGTGAAGTGGTGTTTAACACTGCGATCACTGGTTACCAGGAGATTTTGAGCGACCCGTCCTATGCTCAGCAGTTGGTAACGTTGACCTATCCGCACATTGGCAACACCGGGGTTAACGCTCAGGATGACGAGCGCGAAGTGGCTCACGCTGCGGGTCTAATTGTGCGCGATGCCTCAATGGTCACTAGCAACTGGCGCTCGACCGGCTCGCTGGAACAGTACCTGCGACGACAGAATTTGGTGGCCATCGCCGACATCGACACCCGTAAGCTCACGCGTATTCTGCGCAACAAAGGCGTGCAGAATGGCTACCTCATCGCCGGCACAGAGATCGACGACAACGAGGCAATCGCGCGGGCCCGTGCGTTTCCAGGCCTGAAAGGTGTCGATCTCGCGCAGGTTGTTACTACGAAATCCGCTTTTGCATGGTCAGATGGCGTTTGGCGTTTGTCTACAAATCGCCACGATGCCGCGTCCGAGTCCGAATGGCGTGTTGTCGCCTACGATTTCGGCGTCAAGCACAACATTCTTCGGTTGTTGGCTGCTCGCGGGTGTGCGCTTGAAGTTGTACCGGCGCAAACGCCCGCGCACGTGGTGCTGGAAAAGCAGCCTGATGGCGTATTCCTTTCCAACGGTCCGGGCGACCCGGAGCCTTGCGATTATGTGATCGAATCCATTCGCGAAATCGTGGAGTCCGGCCTGCCGACGTTCGGCATTTGTCTCGGCCATCAGCTGCTTGGCTTGGCGTGCGGTGCAAAGACGCTGAAGATGAAATTTGGACATCACGGGGCCAATCACCCGGTCGAGGCACTGGCTACCGGACAGGTCATGATTACCAGCCAAAACCACGGATTTGCCATTGACGAGAACAGCTTGCCAGACCACCTGGAGCCGACCCATCGGTCGTTATTTGACGGCTCGCTCCAGGGCATTCATCACAAGCTGAAACCTGCATTCGGCTTTCAGGGACATCCGGAAGCGAGCCCCGGCCCGCACGACGTGCAGCCCTTGTTTGATCATTTTGTCGATTTAATCCGCGAGCGGAATAACAGCCGTGGGTAAACGGACAGACATCGAATCAATTTTACTTATCGGGGCCGGGCCGATCGTGATCGGCCAGGCCTGTGAGTTCGATTATTCCGGCTCCCAGGCGTGCAAGGCGCTGCGCGATGAAGGGTACCGGGTCATTTTGGTTAACTCCAACCCGGCGACCATCATGACCGATCCGGAAATGGCCGATGCAACGTATATCGAGCCTATTCACTGGCGAACAGTAGAGAAGATTATTGAACGCGAGCGCCCGGATGCTGTGTTGCCCACCATGGGTGGGCAAACGGCGCTCAATTGCGCGCTCGATCTGGTGCGCGAAGGCGTGCTCAAAAAATACAAAGTAGAGATGATCGGCGCCTCTCGCGAGGCGCTCGACAAGGCCGAAGATCGCGAGAAGTTCAAGACGGCGATGGACAGTATTGGGCTTGAGTCTGCACGTTCCTACATCGCCCGTGACATGGAGCAGGCGCGCGCTGGGCAGGCCCAACTGGGTTTCCCGGTCATCATCCGCCCGTCATTTACCTTGGGCGGCAGCGGTGGCGGAATTGCGTACAACCCGGAAGAGTTCGAGGAGATTTGCAAACGCGGCCTCGATGCGTCGCCGACCAACGAGGTCTTGCTCGAAGAATCCCTATTGGGTTGGAAAGAGTATGAAATGGAAGTCGTGCGCGATCGTGCCGACAACTGCATCATTGTCTGCTCGATCGAAAACCTCGATCCGATGGGCATTCATACAGGTGATTCGATCACCGTAGCGCCGGCACAGACGCTGACCGATAAGGAATACCAGATTATGCGCAATGCCTCGATCGCGGTATTGCGCGAGATTGGCGTCGACACCGGCGGGTCGAACGTGCAGTTTGCGGTAAACCCGGATAACGGCCGCCTGATCGTGATCGAAATGAATCCCCGAGTTTCTCGCTCCTCGGCCCTGGCATCCAAAGCAACCGGTTTCCCGATTGCCAAAGTCGCTGCAAAGCTCGCCGTGGGATATACCCTCGACGAGCTACGTAATGAGATTACGGGTGGCGCGACACCGGCATCTTTTGAGCCGACTATCGACTATGTTGTCACCAAGGTTCCGCGATTTACCTTCGAAAAATTTCCCCAGGCTGAAGATCGTCTGACGACCCAAATGAAGTCGGTCGGCGAAGTCATGGCCATCGGTAGAACCTTTCAGGAGTCTTTCCATAAAGCACTGCGTGGGCTTGAGACCGGCGTTGCCGGGCTTGATCCGATAGTCAGCGATGATGATCCGGATGCGGAGGCGCGTATCAACCGCGAGTTGGTCGCGGTTGGCGCGCAACGGATCTGGTACGTGGCCGACGCCTTCCGCAGTGGCCTCTCCTTCGAACAGATTCACCAGTCGACTCGGATTGATCCGTGGTTCCTCGTGCAGATTGAGGAACTGGTAAAGCTCGAGGGAGAGGTCGAGCAACTGTCGCTGGAGGATTTGAGTCGTGATCTTCTGTGGCAGCTCAAACGAAAAGGCTTCGCCGACGCCCGGCTCGCGAGTCTGCTCAACGTGCCGGAGGAAGACGTTCGACGGCACAGACACAAGTTAGGGATTCGGCCGGTGTTCAAGCGCGTGGATTCCTGCGCCGCGGAGTTCGACGCCACCACCGCCTATATGTATTCAACCTATGAGCAGGAATGCGAAGCACGGCCATCGACGCGTCGGAAAATTATTGTCCTGGGGGGCGGACCGAACCGAATCGGGCAAGGCATAGAATTTGACTACTGCTGCGTCCAGGCCGCTATGGCTGCCCACGACGCCGGCTTCGAATCGATCATGGTCAATTGCAACCCCGAGACCGTGTCAACTGATTACGACACGTCCGACCGGCTGTATTTCGAACCCCTCACACTCGAGGATGTGTTGGAAATTGTTGAGATTGAACGGCCTTTCGGCGTGATCGTTCAATTCGGCGGACAAACGCCATTGAAGCTTTCCCGCGACCTCGAAAAAGCCGGCGTACCGGTAATCGGCACCAGCCCGGATTCAATTGACCTGGCTGAAGACCGCGAGCGTTTTAAGCGTTTTCTGAACGACAACGATCTTCGGCAACCACCGAATCAAACGGTACGCGCGGCAGCGGAAGCAACTGAGCGTGCCGCTGAAATCGGTTATCCACTGGTGGTTCGCCCGTCGTACGTTTTGGGTGGCCGGGCGATGGAGATCGTGTACAACGATTCGGATCTCGAATCTTACATGCAGGCAGCGGTCGCTGTTTCAAATGAGTCGCCGGTGCTCCTCGATCAATTTCTCGGTAGCGCGATTGAGGTGGATGTTGACGCCATATGCGACGGCGAGCGGGTGTTAGTCGGTGGCATCATGGAGCACATCGAGCAGGCCGGGGTCCACTCAGGTGACAGTGCATGTGCTCTGCCCCCGCACACGCTGAGTGTCGAAGTACAGAATGAGCTGCGGCGACAGGTTGAGGTAATGGCGCTGGGCCTGAACGTGAAGGGCCTTATGAATGTCCAGTTCGCGATTCAAGGGGAGGATATTTACGTTCTCGAGGTTAACCCGCGGGCGTCACGCACCGCCCCATTCGTATCGAAGGCGATCGGCTTGTCTCTTCCTTATATCGCCGCCCGCTGCATGGTTGGAGAATCGCTTACAGAGCAGGGCATTGGTGAAGAACGCATTCCCTCGTTTTATTCGGTCAAGGAAGCGGTCTTTCCGTTCGTGAAATTTCCCGGAGTCGACCCGCTACTGGGGCCAGAGATGAAATCTACCGGTGAGGTGATGGGTATCGGGCGCAGTTTCGGAGAAGCGTTCGATAAATCGCAGCAGGCTGCAAACATGCCGCTTCCTGAGAACGGTACAGCGTTTATCAGTGTTCGCGACGAAGATAAACCTGCCACGGTCGATCTGGCCCGCGAACTACAGGACCAGGGATTCAAGCTGCTCGCGACCGATGGTACTGCAGCACTGCTGCGCGACGCGGGTGTGTCCTGCGAACGCGTGAACAAGGTCGCGCAGGGACAGCCTAATATTGTCGACCTGATAAAAAGCGATGAAGTCGATCTGATTATCAACACGACCTCCGGTAAACAATCGATCGCGGACTCGTATTCATTGCGTGCCAGCGCACTGAATCGGCAGGTTGCCTACACCACGACAATTGCCGGCGCCACGGCGGCCGCGATGGCATTGAATGGCCGCGCCGATACAGATATCCGACGCTTGCAGGAACTTCACCAGGAATACCAAACATGAACAAAACCCCGATGACTGTTCAAGGTGCCGAACGCCTGCGTGACGAACTTCAGCGGCGAAAGAATGACGATCGACCACGGATAACCGCTGCTATCGCCGAAGCGAGAGCCCATGGTGATTTGAAGGAAAACGCTGAATACCATGCCGCGCGTGAACAACAAAGTTTCAACGAAGGGCGGATCGCTGATATCGAGGGCAAGCTGTCGAACGCGGAAATTATCGATGTGACCAAGGTTAACGGTGGCGGCAAGGTCGTATTCGGCGCCACTGTTGAACTATGTAACCTGGTCACTGATGAGGAAGTCGTCTATCGCATTGTCGGCGAGGATGAAGCTGATATTAAGGCGGGTTTGGTCTCGGTTAATTCGCCTGTCGCCCGTGCGCTGATTGGTAAAAATGAGGGCGATGCGACGGTCGTTGCCGCTCCCGGCGGCGAAACCGAGTACGAGATTCTCGCCGTGCGCTACGACTAGGAGTGGGGCGAGGCGGATCCAGCGGACGCTGGCGCGAGCGTCAAAAGCGCGACAGTTATGTCCAGAAGCGCGATCAGGCGGGCATGCGCTCGCGCGCGGGCTTCAAGCTTGAGCAGCTGTGTAAGTCTGAAGGATTGATTCGCGAGGGCGACTGTGTGCTCGATCTTGGTGCGGCGCCAGGTGGCTGGGCGCAGGTCGCTGTGACCCTCGTTGGCGTTGAGGGCGTGGTAGTTGCGGTTGATCTGCTAAAGATCGAACCGATCGTGGGCGCTACCATCATTGAAGGTGACTGCTGTTCAGACGCCACGGTGCGCGCGGTAGAGCTGGCGCTG
>CAXGUU010000094.1:0-11245 GCA_964012875.1 uncultured bacterium | reverse complement strand
GTTTCCGTCGACAGTGACTTGCGCAGGCGATTCGGTTTAACACTGTTGTGATCGATGCCACGGGATAAATTAAAAAGGCGTCGGCCGAACTTTCCAAACCGGTTCTGAAGCTCTGCGAGCGTGCGCATTCGCAACTGACCCACTGTTTCGATGCCGAGATCGTGAAGGCGGTTTTCGGTTGCCTTGCCGACGCCGGGTAGCTTCCTTACTGGCAAAGAAACGAGGAAGTCTTCGATTTCATGGGGTTGGATAACGAACAATCCATCAGGCTTGCGCCAGTCTGAGGCAATCTTGGCGAGAAACTTATTTGGCGCGACGCCGGCGGACGCATTCAGACGGGTTTCCTCCTTGATATCGGCCCTGATACAGCGCGCGACGCCGGTCGCAGTGGCGATTGATTTCTTGTTGCTGGTAACGTCCAGGTAGGCTTCGTCAAGTGACAGAGGTTCGATGAGATCGGTATAGCGTGAAAAGATTTCCCGGACCTGGCGCGATACGGCGCGATAACGCGTGAAATCGGGAGCGACAAAGATCGCTTGTGGACACAGCCGTTCAGCGCGGCTCGCCGGCATCGCCGAATGGATACCAAAGGGGCGCGCTTCATACGAAGCAGCGCAGACTACCGAGCGTTTGCCGCGCCAGGCGACCACCACCGGCTGCCCCTGTAGATCAGGATTATCGCGCTGTTCAACGGAAGCATAAAAGGCATCCATATCGACATGAACGATCTTGCGTTGCGTTTCGCGTTCAGGATTCAAATTTTTAAGTAATCGTCGACAATTCGGCGACGCAGGCGGGGGTCCGGCAATGGCCCCGTCAGGGCGCCCATATTTTCTACCATGTGATCCACGCGCGAAGTCGCCGGTATCGCACAGGTTACACCGCGGTGGGACAGTATGAACTTGAGAAAAACCTGGGCCCAGTTCCGGCAATTTATTTCCTGTGCCCAGCCGGGCAGCGGCTTATTGCGTACACGGTCAAACAGTCGGCTGCCCTGGAAGGGGCGATTGGCGATAACGGCGATACCACGAGACATTGCCACGGGCAGGATTTCTCGCTCCGCTTCACGATCAAGTATGTTGTAGCTTAGTTGTACAAAATCGACCGGCTCAGCCTTCATGATTTCAACGATGTCCCGGTGGCGACGCCCGTGCGAGGTTGTGAGGCCAATGTAGCGAATGTGGCCTTCCGCTTTCCATGCTTTGAGGGTTGATAGATGCGCCTTCCAGTCGAGCAAATTGTGCACCTGCATCAAATCGATTCGACTTTGCCGCCACAGCTTCATCGAATGCTGCATTTGTTTGGTGCCAAGCCAGCGGCCGATGGTCCAGACCTTTCCTGCCGAGAACAGAGGCTTCTCGCCTTCAAGCCGGGACAGGCACTCGCCGATCGCGGCTTCGGAGCTGCCGTACATTGGCGAGGAATCGATCAATTCACCGCCACCGCTGAAGAAGGCATCGAGTACGCGCGTGCGGATAGCCAACTCATGTTCGGAATCGATGACGTCAAAGGTGAGCCAGGTGCCCATACCGATGGCCGTGATCGCAGCACCGCTCGACGGCACGGCGCGGCGGAGCAGGGTGTCGGCGAATGTGCTTTTGGTCGGGGCGAAGGCCGCTGCCGCCATGGCGGCCATGAACTGGCGACGATTGATCATCAAACCAGCGTAGCTGGCGCTCTGAGATGCAGCAAGCATCAGGGGTGTGAGCTAGTTCCGACCCGGACAAGCTGCCGCTGACCCCGAGAGCCCGGGTATCCGGGCGGTCACACAGTCAGTCAGATGGCCTGCAGCGCAGTTTAAATCGCTGAATCTTGCCAGTTGCCGTTTTCGGCAAATCTTCGACGAATTCGATCCAACGGGGATACTTGTACGGCGCAAGAGTCGATTTAACAAATTCTTTCAATTCCTGAGCCAGTTCCGGGTGACCAGCCGACACATCACGCAGTACTACAAAAGCCTGCGGTTTGATTAACTGGTTTTCGTCATGACGGCCAACGACCGCAGCTTCGAGCACCGCTTCGTGACTGGTCAGCACCGCCTCAACTTCAGTCGGAGAGACGTAGATACCGCCGACCTTCAACATATCGTCGGCGCGTCCGCAATACACGTAGTAGCCTCCTTCGTCGACGCGGTACTTGTCGCCTGTCCGCGTCCATTCTCCGAGAAAAGTCGCGCGGGACTTGGCGCGCTGGTTCCAGTACGCAGTCGCTGCTGTCGGACCACGCACCATCAACTCGCCCATATCACCATCGCTGACAGCCACGCCGTCGTCATCGACGATTTTCAGGTCATACCCGGTCAGCGGTTTGCCGGTAGTTCCCGGCTTCGCATCGCCGTTTCGATTGGACAGGAAGATATGCAGCATCTCCGTCGACCCGATACCGTCCAGAATCTGCGTTCCGAATTGTTCACGCCAACGTTCGGCGATGTCGGGCGGGAGCGCTTCGCCTGCCGACGTACATCGTCGCAATCGAAGCGTATCTGCGTTTGGCAAGGCTTTGCTTGCAAGTAGCGCGGCGTAGAGCGTCGGCACGCCGTAAAAGATGGTGACGGCATATTTCCTGAGGATGTCGAACACGAGCTCCGGTGTTGGTCGTTCGGCGAGCAGCACGGTGGTGGCGCCGACGCTGAGCGGAAAGCTCAGCGCATTGCCCAACCCGTACGCGAAAAACAGTTTTGCCGCTGAAAACACGACATCGTCTTCGCATATAGAAAGCACGGGTTTGGCGTACAAATCTGCGGTTTGAAGAAGGCTTGAATGTGCATGCACGGTGCCTTTGGGACGTCCGGTTGAACCAGACGAGTACAACCAGAAACAACTTTCATCGGCGCTCGTTTCGGCTGTTGGCCAGGACGGATCACAAGCCGCCATCGAACGCGCCAGCGCGTCGTCATCGCCGCCGTCGATGATGACCTGATTGAGCGTTTGAATTTCAGCGAGCAGGGGCTCGAACAGGTGCGCCAGCGGTGCCGATACGATGGCGATCGCGGCGCGACTGTCGGTCAGCATGTAGACATAGTCATCGGCAGTCAGGAGGGTATTGCACAGCACCGGCACTATGCCGGCCCGAATCGCGCCCAGAAAACACATGGGCAGATAGCGGCTGTCATGCATACAAAGCAAAACGCGTTGTTCGCGTTGCAAGCCAAGGGTGCTAAACAGTTTTCCGGCCTGGCGTGCGCCGTACTCAAGCTCACGAAAAGTGCACGTACCGAGCGCGTCAACGTAGGCGGCTTTTCCCTCACGGGGGCCGCCGAGATGGCGTTCAAGCAGGTCGCTTGCCGCGTTGTAAACAGCACCATGTTTTTGCATGCTGGACCCTGTCAGTATTCCGGGGCCAATGATACCCGGATCCCATCGAGTGATTCTTCAAAATCAACCTGGCATGCCAGTCTGGAGTTTTCCGTGTAATGGCCAGTGTCCTCGACCATAATCTGCTCTGCATCGGCCCGTGGTTCCAGTCGTGCAGACCATTCGTCATCGACGTAGATATGGCAGGTCGAGCAAATGCACTGGCCCCCGCAGATTGCCTCGATCGGCAGGCCGGCGTCGCGCAGCAGTTCCATTAAACTCAAACCTGCTTCGGCTTTGACCTGGTGTTCCGTACCGTTGCGGTCGGTCGCATAGAGCATACCCATGCTTACATCCTGACGTAGGGATAGTCGATTGGTTGATTGTTGATCCCGATTCGTGGGGGCGCTATCCAGCTGGCGAAAGCGCCGGGTTCGCGAATCTGGATCATGAGCGATTCTACGTAAGCTTCGTCTTCCGCGCTCGGCAGCCATTCTTCGCGCCGCTGCTGCCAGTGCTCAGTGTCCAGTATTTCGCCGGCAGGCGTCATGGAGACCTCTGAAAAAACGCCGATTTGACGATGGAATCCCCGGTGCGGCAGAGTTATCTGAAAATCTATTCCCGCATCTGCGATGATTTTGTTCCAGCGGCCGACGCCGCGAGCACAGTCCGCGATGTAGTCGTCGCGCAGACGCTCATTGATGGCAGTCAAAGCCGGAATTTCCTCTTCGGTCAGCCGGCCGTCGCTGACGCCTACGACACTGTAGCCTTTATCCTTTAACTGATGGTCGTCGCTGATATGCGCTTCCTGGTAGCGTCCTTTCAATCCTTGGGTGAAGTAGTTGGCCGCATTGGTTGACTGCTCCGCACCGAACAGGTCCGCGGAAACGCTGAAGTGAAAGTTGACGTATTTCTGGATTGTCGCCAAATCGATGGCGCCGTATTTACGAACGTCGTCCGTTTTATTCTCCCTCATCACGTTGCACGCTTTCTGGATCACCCGCGCGACGCCGGTCTCGCCAACGTACATATGATGGGCCTCCTCGGTCAGCATGAACTGGCATGAGCGGGCCAGCGGATCGAAAGCCGACTCAGCAAGGGATGCCAGCTGGTACTTGCCATCACGATCGGTGAAATAGGTGAACATGAAAAACGACAGCCAATTGGGCGTGCGCTCATTGAACGCACCGAGGATGCGTGGTTTGTCGGGATCGCCAGAGCGTCGCTGCAACAGATCTTCCGCTTCTTCGCGTCCATCGCGTCCGAAGTAGGCCATCAGCAGATAGACCATCGCCCACAGGTGACGCGCTTCCTCAACATTTACCTGGAACAGGTTGCGCATATCGACCAGTGACGGGGCGGTTGCGGCCAGCAGACGCTGTTGCTCGACCGAGGCCGGCTCGGTATCGCCCTGAGTCACGATCAATCGACGCAGTGGGCCGCGAAACTCACCGGGTACTTCCTGCCATACTTTCTCGCCTTTGTGCTCACCGAAGCCGATGCGTTTGTCGTTGCTGTTGTTTTCCGCAAGAAAAATGCCCCAGCGGTACTCCGGCATTTTGACGAAATCGAAATGTGCCCAGCCCTTTTTATCAACACTGACGGCGGTGCGCAGGTAGATGTCCTTGTCCTGATATTGATCAGGTCCGGCCGAACGCCACCAATCCATGAATTTTGGGTGCCAAGACTCGAGTGCTCGTTTAAGGCGTCTGTCGGCGTTTAGGTCAATATTGTTAGGAATGAGATCACTATAGTTAACGGTAGTGGCCACAATCGACTCCTTTTTGAATCACGTTCACACGCGGTGCTTGTTGAACTGCGGTTTTTCACCACTGCCGTATAGCGTGAGCGCGCCCTGTTCGCCAACGGCATTGGGTCG
This sequence comes from uncultured bacterium, assembly GCA_964012875.1. Lineage (GTDB taxonomy): Bacteria > Pseudomonadota > Gammaproteobacteria > CAXGUU01. The sequence continues at coordinate 6,073 of CAXGUU010000094.1, read as the reverse complement.
CTGAAAAATCCAGTTCTGCCAGGCGGACAGGCGCGAGAATATTTTCGACTCCATCGTTTCCGGACCCGCGAAGCGCAGATTCGCCTCCATCCCGGTCAAGGCGTCGGCAGAAAACCCCGCGCGCGATTCGATGGTCATGCGAATTTCGTCTTCCCAGTCGATGTCGTCCGGAATGAATGTAACGAGACCGGCTACATCTGCAGCTGTGGCGTCGAGCTTACTGCCAATCAAATCTTCGCAGGCTGTGATCGTCTCCGGTGCATTCAGGAAACGTGCCCCCAGCCGGGTGAGGCCATTGATGGTCCGGTAACGTCCGAAGTTGAGCCTGCTCAAGGTGATATCTGGCGGCGGTCGTTCATCTTCTTCAAACTGACCGCTCAACATGAAGCTCTGGTCGGCAGCCAGTACACATTCAAGCAAGGTGCCGGCGAAACAGCTGCCCGGTTCGATGATGGCGATCAAGCTCCGGGCGGACAGTTCGAGACGCTGCAGTACGCGCTCGCCAAACAGCATGATTTCGTGTGCAAACCAGTGCGCCTCATGCCCTTTGAGGAACGCGTCGTAACCGAAAACCCGTTCCGTATCGCCTTCAGATTTGATGATCCAGGTACCGATCGTTTCTTCGTTAAAACGAAGGTGGAGCAAGGCGTCATCCAGTTCGCGGAGCAGCCGCAAAGGCCAGAAAGAATTACCGGCATCGAGCGCCTCATCGATGGAACCCGGCGCTTCGCTGTTGGGGCCACGCAGGAGCAGGGTCGCTGAGCCGGTGTCGCGGTCAAGGCTGACTTCCAGCTGCGAATACTGAACCCTCTGAGCGCTGATGGCCCGTTCTACCCGTCCGAGCTCGATTCCGGTGCCTGGCGTCGGCGGGCCCGTAGTCTCCTCTGTGATTTCTCGGACACGCTCTTTCAGTGCGTTGTCGAACTTCGACGCGGGGACCACCGCATCGACCAGGCGCCAGTCAATCGCCCGCTGACCCCTGATCCCTTCTTCCTTGGTACAAAAGAAATCAGCCCGGTCACGGCGCACAAGTCGTTTATCTACCAGTCGGGTAAGACCACCTGTGCCTGGCAGTACCGCCAGCAACGGTAGTTCGGGCAGCGACACGGTACTCGAGCCGTCGTCGGCCAGCCAGATTTCTTGACAGGCCAAGGCCAGCTCATAGCCACCACCTGCACATGAACCCTGAACGGCGCACAGGTAATACTGGCCGGAATAGCGCGTCGCATTCTCGATGGCATTTCGTGTTTCGTTCGTGAACTTGCAGAAATTGACCTTGTGTGCATGTGTTGCTCCCGCCAGCATGCGGATATTCGCGCCCGCGCAAAACACCCGCTCTTTAAGTGAATGAATAACAACGCACCGCACCTCCGGATGTTCGAAGCGTAACCGTTGCACGGCATCGCAGAGTTCGATGTCAACGCCTAGATCGTATGAGTTCAGTTTTAAAGCGTAATCGCGCCCGATTATGTGGTTTTCATCGACATCAAGTCCCAACCATGCGACGCGGTCATCGATGCTGAGTTTCCAGTGGTGGTAGTTCGAAGGCTCGGTCAAAAAGTCAATCATTGTAGTTTCGATTTTGTGTTCTTAAGGATGCTCTGACTACGTGTGGGTCGAGTGGCTTGCGTTCCAAATGCGCAAACCCAAGGCGCGAATCGCACGTAACAGCCCGCTATTGGGAAGATTTGCGACGCCGAATTCGTGCGTTGGTTGGGGCGCTAGATGTCTGGTCATAGCTTGTTCATGGCGTCCTTAAAATGGGGTGTTTGCCGCCAGATGGCGTGCGACTTCGAGCTTGAGCACGGTGCCGACCGATTCAGCCACGCTGTCATCGGACGTATCCACGATGCCGTCGGCGCGCCTGTACAGGGACTCGCGCTCAGTCAGAATGCGTTTCAGATCTGCCATCGCGTTGCGGTGATTGGCCATGGGACGGTGGTCGCCCTGAGCCAGGACACGTTCCATGTGCTGGCGCGACTCGGCTTTCACCCAAATCGTGATGCAATGAGCGAGCAGAATTTCGAAAGTGCCTGGTTCAGATACGAGGCTGCCACCGACCGCGATGACTGCACTGGTATGTCGCTGACAGACCTGTGTGAGAGCCTCTTGTTCAAGGCGGCGGTAGGTAGTTTGACCACCGAGTGAAAAAATTTCTGCCACTGCCATCCCTGCGTGGCGCTCGATTTCCTGCACCAGTTCGATAAAGGGCAGTCTCAGGCGCCGCGCGAGTGCCGCGCCGAGTGTGCTTTTGCCGGCGCCTCTCAGCCCTACCAATGCGAGATGGTTGCGCGACTGCGAGGTGGGCACGTTTGTCAAGGCGTCCAGGCACTGCTCGAGATGTGCGCGTTCAGCGTGTCTAATCCGTTCACGCAACAGCTGATATTCAGTCGACAAATCCTCGCGGGCGTCGACCAGATCATCGAGTGCGACGTCCATCGCGTGGGCGACGGCCTGCAATTTCAGGATGGACGGGTTGCCTTTGCCGACTTCGAGCTGCGCCAGGTAACGCTCGGAAACCCCCGAGGCGTCTGCCAGGGTTCGCCGAGACATGCCCCGGCGCGCCCGCAACGTGCGAACACGGGTGCCAAGGCGTCGAAGCAGCTGGCCATTGGCGTCGTCGCTTCGTTCAGGGCGAGTGACAGACATGTAGTATGGTGCAAGTCCTGAATTACAAAATATGCATTATATTGCACTTAAATAATTGCGCGACTGGCATAAATGAGGCTGGTTTTTCGGCGTTTGCTGAACGCCAATCGCTATACTCTTAAGCTTGTTTGCCGATTTCGCGGCAGGCGGTTGCAGGGGAAATTAGTATGAGCTTGGAAAAGGGCAGCGTTGGTCAGCTCGGCTTCATAGAAAAGCACGGACTCTGGAGCGACGACGATCGTGATGCCGCCGCGAGCATCAAAGCACAGATTCGCGAGCACGGGCTCAAAACTATCCGGGTCGCATGGGGTGATCAACATGGCATCGTTCGTGGCAAGCACGTCATGGCCCACGATTTTCTGCATGTGCTGAACAACGGCATCGATTTTCAGACCGCGACGCTGTTCATGGACACGACCAATCACTTTTTCGCGCCCATGTTTTCGACCGATGCCGGCATCGGCATGGAGGCGCTGGCTGGTGGCCCTGATTCGATCCTCGTACCCGATCCCAAGACCTTCAGGATCCTGCCGTGGGCACCCCACACCGGTTGGGTACTATCGGAAATGTATCTCGCATCGGGACAACCCTGCCCGTTTGACACCCGTAGCCTGATGCGTCACATGCTGGGCCAGTTGCGGGAGTCCGGGCTGGATTATGTTGCAGGGCTCGAGGTCGAGTTCTATATCACGCGGCTTGAAGATGCAAAACAGCGACCGCAAGAATCCGGCTGGCCACCAGATCCGCCGGAAGTCAGCGTGATCGCTCACGGCTTCCAGTATTTGACCGAAGAGCGTCAGGACGAGATCGATCCTATCCTGCAAATGCTTCACGAACAGTTAACCGCGCTCGATCTGCCATTGAGAACAATGGAGGACGAATGGGGACCCGGGCAGTGTGAATTTACTTTCGACCCGATGCGTGGCCTTGCGAGTGCGGACAACATGTTGCTGTTTCGTACGGCGACTAAGCAAATCTGCAGACGTCACGGTTTGCATGCGACCTTCATGACACGACCGGCGCTGCCGAATTTTTTCTCTTCGGGTTGGCACCTTCACCAGTCGCTATGTGATGCGAACAGCGGCGAGAATCGCTTCGTGCCCGCATCTGGCAGCGGCCACGTGCTGTCCCCGCTAGCGCAGCAATTCGTCGCCGGGATTCTGGCCCATACGCAGGCTGCCTGTGCTTTTTCAACGCCGACCATTAATGGCTACAAGCGCTATGCACCCCATTCATTTGCGCCGCATCGCGTCACTTGGGCGGCCGAAAACCGTGGTGCCCTGATTCGTGTCCTCGGTGGCGAGGGTGATCAGGCAACGCATATCGAAAACCGCGCTGGCGAACCGTGTGCCAACCCCTACCTCTACATGGCTTCTCAAATTGCCGCCGGACTCGATGGCATCAACAATGAACTGACACTTGCGCCGGCCGATCCGGCGCCATACGAAGCCGATGACAAACCATTGATGCCGAAAACCCTGGTTGAAGCGATCGACGCGCTCGATAAGAGTGAGCTTTTTCGAAGCAGCTTTGGTACCGGTTTCGTGGACTACTTCAAGGCCGTTAAGCAAAGCGAACTCGATCGTTTCCATGCCCATGTGACAGATTGGGAGCACCGCGAGTATTTTGAGGTCTATTGACATGAGCGAACAGGACAAAAACTGGCGGGGACAAAAACTTGGCGGCATGAGCGATGCCGAGCGGGATGAATTTCTTGCCGGGCCGTGGCTGGCGCGACTGGCCTGTCTGAAACCGGACGGTGCGCCCCTGGTCGTGCCCGTCTGGTATCACTGGGACGGCGAAGCCTTCTGGATCGTCGGCCGCAAGAAATCGGAGTGGGCGCACTATATTGCTGCAGATCAGCGGGTCTCCCTGGTGGTCGACGAACCCGAACCACCGATTCGCAAGGTGATCTGCGAAGGCGTTGCCGAAGTCATCGAGGCGGGTGTGGGCCCGTTTCTCGATAACGGCGAAAAATCTGTATGGAACAGGATCGGTGAAGAACATACCGGGCCACGCTATCTGGGCGAAAAGGCGATGGAGTACCGGGGCTCGGTTAACGTGGAACCGTGCTGGACCTTTCGCATTGCACCTGACCGGCTGGTGACTTGGCAGGGATTTGGCTGGCACGAGCGCTATAAGCATCCGGAGCTATATTCCGATTCGCCCCGGTAGATGCTCGAGCACGACGAACCACATCCGGTCACGGTCGAACGCGAAGGCGGCCCGGCCGAATTCGTACTGACCTGCGATCACGCGGGACGCGACATTCCTCGCCGGCTTGGACGGTTGGGATTGCCGGAGCACGAACTCGAGCGGCACATCGCCTGGGACATCGGCGCTCTGGGTGTGTCTTGCCGTTTAAGCGAGCACTTGGACGCACCGCTTGTCTGGCAGCGCTACTCACGCCTGGTGGTGGATTGTAATCGGCCTTTGCACAGCGCCGAACTTATTCCAAAGCGCAGCGAGGCGACTGACGTTCCCGGCAACGCCGATGTCTCGGCGGCTGAGCGTGAGCAGCGAATTTCGCATCTACATCGGCCTTATCACGAGGCGATCAGCCAAGTACTCGATCGCCGATTACTGCAGGAGAAGGAAACCGTATTGGTCGCGATACACAGTTTTACCCCCATCTACATGGAGCAAAAGCGGCCCTGGCATATTGGTGTTCTCTACGGGGAAGACGACCGCCTGGCGCATCCGGCGCTGGCCCACTTACGCACGGATCAGGGTCTCTGCGTGGGCGACAACGAACCGTATAAGATCGATGGCAAGGACTACACCATTCCTGCTCACGGCCTGGATCGCGGCCTGCCGCACTTACTCTTAGAGATTCGCCAGGATCTGATTACGGATGCCGCGGGCCAGATGGCATGGGGACAGCGCCTGGCGAGATTGTTGCAACACCTGTCCCGAAGTTGCTGCCAGCGCTGAACTCGCTGACGTCTGTTACAGGCCGGAACCGGGAATAACTGCTGTATCGATCTTACCGCACAGAACGATAGCAGGCCTTGATAGAATCGGCGTTCGAACCGCAGCCGGACGCTATAATGCCATGAGCGCCACTCCCCTAGTTTTCAGATCTGACCAGCGCAAGCAGCGTTACAACCTGGGCAAGCTACAACAGCGCTTGCGACGTCTGACCGGTAGGGCCATTGGTGACTACACCATGATTGGTGAGGGCGACCGCGTGATGGTGTGTCTGTCGGGCGGCAAAGACTCTTACACCTTGCTGGACATGCTCGTTCGCCTGCGCGAGCGCGCGCCGGTTGATTTCGAGCTGGTCGCCGTACACCTCGATCAAAAGCAGCCCGGATACCCACCTGAAGTGATGCGGGACTATCTGCAGGCGACGGGCCTCGAATTCCACATCATCGAACAGGACACCTACAGTGTGGTCAAGCGCGTAATTCCTGAACAGAAG
>CAXGUU010000093.1:0-11312 GCA_964012875.1 uncultured bacterium | reverse complement strand
TTTGGGGCCACGATTGCCACTGGTGAGGCGCATTATTGGAGTCGTAGCCGTCGGGTCCTGTGGCACAAGGGCGCAACGAGCGGGCTCGTGCAGAAGGTGGTCGAGATGCTCATCGACGACGATCAGGACGCTGTATGGCTGCGAGTCGACGTGGCGGGTTCGGGGGCCAGCTGTCATGTTGGCTACCGCTCCTGTTTTTATCGCGCGGTAGAGTTGGGTGGTGAGACGACTGAACCGGTTCGATTAAACTTTACAGAGTCACAGAAATCGTTTGATCCAACGGCGGTCTATGGTGACGCGCCCAATCCCACCAAGCTCTGAGTACAACGCCGTGAAAAACCATGCGCGAGCGTTGTTCATGCCGACTTCGGCGGACGATTGATGGCGACGAAGCAGCAGCGCCTGCCATTCACGCAGACCGGCCGCCATTCGCGCACACGCGGAATCTTCAGACTTTTACCGTGCGTTGCTCGCAACCGCTGAACCGGCGTGCGTTCAGTGAATGGATGAGCGTCAGACTGCGCTTTAGAGAAGGACAGGTCTTGCGAGTGAAGGGGGTTGTCCAGCTTTGTGGCACGGAATTTCCGGTGTTCGTGCATGGAGTCCAGCAGCTGTTTCATCCGCCGCGGGCTTTGGAGGAGTGGCCAACGGCCGAGTGTGAAACCCGTCTCGGGTTTATCACCGAAGGCATTGCCCAGGCAGCGATTGAACGATCGTTTGCCGCATTCCTCTCGGGTCGCGGTGCTGTACCTATGGCCGGGACGAGATCAATGTTCGACAACACAGGTTGATCGCAAACGGGTGCAGACGCCACGCCGTGATTCATGGCGAACCTGCATTTTTTATTCATAGCTAGGAGACTTCGCGATGGCGACACTCACTTTCATGACCCAGACGATTTTTGCTCACGGCGCAATCAAGAAACTCGGTCACGTGTTGGGCTCAAACGGGATCAAGCGTCCGCTGCTTTGTACGGACCGCGGCCTGATTGATCTCGGTATGACGACCGAAGTTTTTCGCGCCGTAGGAGAGAAGATCAAACTGACGATTTTTGATCGTACGCCAGAAAATCCGACGCAGGCAGCGGTCGAACAAGCCGGCGCGGTTTACCAAGAGCATCAATGCGACGGCATCATTGCTTTTGGTGGTGGTTCGTCCATGGATCTGGCTAAGGCTGTGGCGCTGGCAGTCACCCATCAAGGGGACATGCTCCAGTTTACGGCGGGCCTCGGTGGTGTGAAAAAAATTGGACCGGTCGCTCCGCTGGTCGCCATCCCAACGACCGCCGGTACCGGCAGCGAAGTTTCGAGTGGCGCCGTGATCATTATGGATAACGGTGAAAAACTGCTACTGATCAGCAATCACTTGATCCCACGCACCGCCATCTGTGATCCGAGCCTGACCCTGGGCCTGCCACCTCGTTTAACGGCCGCGACTGGTATGGATGCGATGACCCACTGCATCGAGTCGTTGCTCTGTCCGCAAGTGAACCCGCCCGCAGACGCCGTTGCCTGCGACGGCATTGAACGCGGTATTCGGGACGGCCATCTGTTGCGCGCGGTACAGGATGGCAGCGACGAGGACGCTCGTTGGCACATGATGATGGCGGCTACAGAAGGCGCCATGGCGTTCAGCAAAGGTCTGGGTGCGGTTCACTCGATGAGCCACGCCTGCGGTGCGGATCAGAACCTGCGTCTGCATCACGGAACCCTGAATGCGGTTCTGCTGCCAACCATTCTGGAATTCAATCGTGACCACGTCGGTGACAAATACGCGAGGCTCAATGTTGCGATGGGTCACAAAGCCAGCGCCGACCCAGCCGAGGGTATTCGAGCACTCAATGCGGATATCGGACTACCGGCAAATTTGGGCGAGATGGGTGTCCAGTCAAACGCGATTTCAAACCTCGCAGAACATGCAGTAAAGGATGTCTGCACATTTACCAACCCGCGCCCCTGTTCGGAAGAAGACTATGAGAAGCTCTTCGAAATCGCGCTTGGCTGACAGGTTCGTGTTGTCGCGGCAACCGAGAGTTCGCGACAGCGTGACGGCGAAACGTCCGGCGCCCTTGATTTTCCAACCAATTGAGCCGGTCATACTCTCACTATGGCTCGATAGGCTCAGCATGTATATTGCCGCCCTGGCGCAATGCGTAGGCCGAATAAATTTCGCGGCGACAGCGCGTGACAACGATACCAAGTAGTCTTGCCATTGCGGGAGCTGCCGTATGGCGCAATGCCTAGCGTGATCCGACCCGACGTTGCATAACAATCAGAATCTCATGATCAAAGCCACCAATACACGATTTGCTCAAACGCTCGCCGACGGCGTTGGCGTTGTCGGCTCTACGCTTTGCGCGCTTCACTGCCTGGCACTTCCAACAATGCTTGTGCTGGGAACAGCAATTCCGGCATCGCTTCTTGACGACGCGCTGTTCCATAGCGCGATGTTTTGGATCATTTTCCCAAGCGCGCTATGTGCGTTCAGCCTCGGCTGTTGGATACATAAAGACGCGACCGTCATCGTGCTCGGAGTGACGGGGTTACTGGGTATATCGCTCGCAGCATTCGTCCTGCATGACTTAGTGGGGGAAAGTGGCGAGCGCGTGATGACCTTGATCTCTGCGGCGGTATTGATTGGTGCGCACCACCGTAACTTTATGTTGTGCCGCAAAAGCTGTTGCGAACACGAAGCACATTAGAAGTGGCCACAACCAGCGTCCGAGCTAGCTCCTCATGCACAAAGACAACCTGAGCTGCTGGCATCACGAACATGCATTTTCGCAGGACGAGCGTAAGCCCGGAGAATCCAGAACACTGGTCGTGATCGCGATTACCGCGACCATGATGGTTGTCGAGATCGTTTCAGGATTGATGTTCGGTTCTATGGCCCTGCTCGCGGATGGGCGGCATATGGCATCCCATACGGTTGCGCTCGGACTTGCCGCCTGCGGATGTCTACTTCGGGTGAGCGGAATCTATATTGAAACAACGTCGTGCTATCAAACAAAGGACGATAGCCTGGCGGCGACAGCAGCATGCCAAAGCGGTTGCATGACTTTAAACTAAACAGGAGCCAGACCAGCCAGAGTCTCTGTTATCGACTATCAACCCAAGTCTCAAGTTATTTGATGACGGACAGTGCCGCTTGTTGAGTCGCCAGTCCTTGTGGACAACGGACCAGGTGAGCCCAAGTGGTTCTAAAATTTTTGTCACTGTTGCATTGGAACGTTCCAGTAAAGACGTGTGAATTTCGTCAAACCTAATGCTGCTCGCTGCCAGTGTTTTGGCTGCGTGTTGCGCTTGAATAATGCCGCGATTACTCAGCGCCGTATCCTGCCACCCAGAAAACCTCTTATCTCGTACGGACTCTGATTCACCGTGGCGAATTAGTACAAGCTTTGGCAACTAGAACTCCTTTTTAAGACACAGTAATCAAATGTCGCTTCAATTATTGTTCGAACCATATATCGAAATTTCGGACATCAGTCTTAAATTAACCACCGCGTATCACGGTTGAACGTAATGCTCTGGAGCCAAAAATCCAGAATAGTCCACTGGTTACGCATGCAGCAATCAACGCAGCCATACCGGCGCCGATCAAGCCGTGCGCCAACACAAAAGAGTGGAGCGCACAGAGATATGCTGCCATCGCGATAGCACGACTGACCAACACCTCCCGAATCCGCCCGACCGAGATTAATAGCGGCTCAAGCGGAAAAACTAGAACGCCCAACAAACCGGCCGCGGCGAGCGCTAGCATCGTCGGATAGGAAGTGGTGAATTCGGCGCCAACTATCGCGCCTATCAACCATTCTCCGGCTACGACTAGGAGCGAGAAAAGACCGAGCGCAGTCGCCGTGGCCACCCAGATGCTACGGAATACTACGATCTCCCGCTTCACTGTATCTCGGCGCGCGGTTAATTCGACTATATCAGTGTAAATCGCCGGGACGAGCAGTTTTGTCGTAGGTTTTGAGAGTATGTTGCCAAATTGGTGAGCGACACGGTAGTACCCGGCCGCCACAGGCCCCAATAACGCTCCAGTGAGAAGAACTCCGAGATGGGTGTTGTTTAGATTCAAACTACTGATCAGGTGTGTGCCCATTACAAATCGCCATGACCCTTTCGGTAATTCTAGTTTCGAGGCTAAAAAAACGTCGGCGGGTGGGATAAATGAAAACTCCCCGAGTAATCGAAACGCGGCGAAACCAACAAACAATCGCGAGAGCGCAGTGGCGATAAACCAGACGGTAACGAACATGGTCAAGCTCCCGTCCAGCAGGAATAAAAGACCAGCGCCGATGAATCTCACCACGGCTTCTACGACCGTGTGCCAGGAAATCAAGTCGTGACGGTCAAGCAATCGTAAAATACCCAAAGGACAAGAGCTTAACGCTAGGAAAATCACCAACAACGAGTAATTGTGAATAATTTCGTTCAGTGTCGGCGGTAGTCCGACAAATCCACTGAGTGTTTCCAATCCAAGATTGAAAACCAAAAGCGCTATCGCCGCGCTCAGCAAATCGAGCCTGAACGCGAAACTTAATAAATGGCTAAGTCGATTAACGTCCCGATTCTCGATATACGTAGCGCCATATTTCATTACAGCCTGCCAGCTTTTGAAACGCGCTAATTCAGTGATGGTGAAGATGAGTCCATGTAACAAAACAAGCATGCCGAAAGCTTCCACACCCAAAGCCCGCGCCGCTAAAGCCGTATAGGCAAGCGACAGCAAGCCCTTGGCTCCGCGGCCAATCGCCAAAACGCCTGCGTTTTTAAGTGGCCGATACCACACTGTATTTGCTGGCATGCGTACCTGTACTTTCAGCTGAAACCGACCCGACAGCGTTGGATGGGGTTGGTCGATTAGGCCACGGTTGTAAAGACATTGGCAGTAGGGAATTACTCAACTTTCTATATGGGGCTCCAATTTCTTAGCGCCGAGTGGGATCTAAAAAGTCGTCCAAATATCCAGTCGCCATGGGCGGCCCCTGAATGACAGTGTTGTTAATGAATTCCTGAAACTCTTGCGAGAAGACGTTTTGGCGTCTTTCGTAAATGTTTCTACACCCGGGAAATGCAAACAACCCTTCCAAATGAGCTACTTGGCCCCGCCAAAATGACTCCGGGATGTTGCCGAGTCTATAGTGCAAGTGTGCAAGCTCGACTAAGCGAAAAAATGAAAATCCCCAGAAGAAAAACTGAGTAGCTTCCGCATCAGTCAATGAGTCTAAATTTTCCATGCCCATATGCACAACCCGCGCCAATTGATCGGTCTCAGATGCAGAGCGGTAGTAGTCGCTCAGCGACTGCATGATGCTTTGCGCTGCTGCGACTTTCGTTTGTTTGCTGTTTTGGTGAATCTCGAAAGCAAGATAAATGAGCGTCACCACCACCCCGATGCCGCCAATAAAGTCGCCTGCTTGACCCAATGTCTGAAGCATAAATAATTCTCCGCTGTCTATGTATCGTAGTCCGTAGGATACAAAAGGAATCGAAGAATATTTTGGTTTATTCAGATTCTTTAACGCTCATTGGGTAGAGCTGTTATCGCTCTCTAGACAGTGAGGAAGGCCAGCGACGTGACCGAGACCTTGGAGCAGGCCTTAGTCGCCTCTGACTTGGGCTCAGTAACAGTCAAGCACCGGCCACGATTATTGTCCGACAATGGGCTAAGCTGTCTCGCTTCAGTATTCGGCGACTGGCCATCTGACAAGCAGATGGATCAAACAACCGGTGCCCCTATCATCCGATGACGCAGGGCAAGATTGAAGGCCGGCATCAGGCGACGAAGAAACGGCTGTTGCTGGAGTATTACTACCTGCCTGGCAAACTTGAGACCCGAATCGAGGTCTTCGTCGACCATATACAGCCATTGGCGATACCACGAAAGCTTACACAACGTGACGCCTGCGGACATCTATTTCCGGCGAGCGGGATCTATCGTGACATAACGCCGTGCTATCAAACGAAGGGCCATAGCCCGGCCGTGACGGCGGCATGCGAAAGTTGGCTTCGTGACTTTAAACTAAATACGAGCCGGACCAGCCAGAGTCTCTATTAACGACAACCAACCCGTGTCTCAAGTTATTTGATGACGGGCACTGCCGACAGACATCACCGATATTCTTCACTTTTCAGAGGCCCGTGTGTGAAGACCGTGTCCCCGTAATTTATTCCTTTCAGTTTCCTGATAGACGAGACCTTGCTCTCGACTGCGGCAAAAGCCTTTTGGACCGCTTCGTTACTGTTGAAATCTGCTCTACTTTCCACGCCGACTGTGACGTAGTGGGTAATGCCCGGCGAACCACCAGCGGTTACTGTCCAAAGGTCGAACGAAGCCTGCTCAGCAATCTCGGTCTTTTCGATCTCTTTGATCGCAGCTTGGTATCTTTTGAGATTTTTTACTTCAACCCCGACCCCGAACCACTGTTTAGTCTGCTCTGCTGGTAGACCAAAACCTGCGACGTGCGAAAACACCGTTTCGTCTACGAACTCCACTTTCGAAGTTAACTCAGAGATAAATTTTGAAAAGTCGGGATTCGCATTCGTTAATAATGCGGCGCGCCTGGCCTCCCAATCTTTCTCGCTCTTGTAAACAAATGCCGCGTTATGCGTACTAGGATTTGGTCCGTTAATGACAGTGCTTACTAAGTACATTCGTCCACTGAAAGATTGTCCACCCTCACTTTCTAGATAATTTTTAAACAATTCTGCAACTGCAGCCCGATCGCCCCAGTTTGTTTTAAACGAGTAATTGACCCAAATGGCCTGTGCCGAAGCTAAATGAGAGTTGGCCCATAAGAACATCAAGAGAAAGAATTTTTTCATTTCGCATGCCTCGATCTGTTTTGGATGTCTTGTCTTGTACGCGTCGACCGGGGATTTTAAGTTGCCCCAACCTCAAGCGGTTCTGGTTTCGGGCATCTCCTCGCCGGAAGCCACTGGTTTTCACAGCATTCTCCCGCCAAAAAGAGACCGAATTGTTCTATTGGTTTTTCTATAGTACCTATTCCACCAACTATCGCGGCGCAGCATCAATCTATATTTCGACTTGTGGAACGACGACCAGGAATTAGTAAAAAATCATTTATTTATGAAGATGGGCCATCTTGGTGCGTTTAGAGAGGGGGGGATGACCTGCCCGCATAAACTGGTCTAGATGGAGAATTAGTTTAAGGGGCTTGTTCGATGAGCGCTAAGCGTGCGGTTTCGGGTGCGGGTGGCCGGTACCCGCAAACTGTGGTGCGCCGCGATTAACCAGAGCAGCACGGTAGTGCTGTAATGGCTTGGATGATATTGAGGAATGCGACGCAAGCAAGCGCGCAGTTTGCTGGGCAATCTAAAAACAATGGCCGCGATGTCGACGGCTGCTACGGTTACTCCGCGCAGTAGCGAGCGGTCGAGGGCATCCAGGATGAGAAAAAAATGTGGCTTTGAACATTGGCCGTGCAGTCGGTCGATTTGGCTCATCCGGGAGTAGGGAAAATACATGATTCGCTCGGATAGTTCCTGAGTCCTATCCACTGCACGGGAGCGGCACGAACCGGGAGGTGGTGGTATGACCAACATCGTTTTTCAAAAATCCGATGTCCGTTTCACCCACGAACGGCCGATTGCGCACGGCGAAATTGGAACAAGCGGTAAACTGACCAGCCGAGGCTTTGTCCAAATTGTGGCTGCTCGATAACGGCATCCGCCGAATAGGAAGCGCTAGTACAAGCTTCGACGCATTTTTTGATATTCGGCGGCGTTATCGTGAAAGCGTCGATGCCACAGCTCCAGCGATAAAAACCCCCAGATTTTGCGACTGTACTGACTCGATGTATCGATGGCGTTCAGCACCGCGTGAGTATCGATAAACTCGCGCCTAGCCGCCGCGCCTGAGCGGAAAATATCCTGCACATAGTCACCTAGGGGTCCTTCAAACCACTCTTTCAACGGCACGGGGAATCCCATCTTGTCGCGCCGATTGAGTATTTCGGCCGGTAATACATTGACGTAAGTTTCTTTCAGCATATTTTTCATCTTGCCGTCCTGAAACTTGACATTCGCCGGCACCGTCGCGGCAAACTCAACGAGTGGATGGTCCAGAAACGGAACACGACTTTCGAGGCCATGAGCCATGCTCATGCGATCTTCGACGTGTAGAAGTGCCGGCAAAAGACATTTGAAATCGAAATGGGTCATGCTGTCGAAATAGGCTTCCGCTTCGACATTTCGCCGCGAATTGAAAATGCCCTGAAAATTTTTGTAGACCTTGTCCTGCTCCAGTTCATCCCAGCGCACTTCGTCTTTCATGTCCGCAGCACGGTTAATCAATCTGAAGTACCGCGCGTCCAGGGGTTCGAACAAACCATCCGCCCAGAAAAGTTTGATTAGCGGTTTGTATTCCTGCAGGACTGTCAGGTTTGGGATGATGGATTCAGGCGTAACAACAAAATTGCCATTCTTATATGTTCCGTCAATAGCGGCTTTTATACATTGCTCAAAGTACGCGAGCAGGTAGCGCGCGTAGCCACCGAATATCTCGTCGCCGCCCTGCCCGCCTAGCACCACTTTGACGTGCCGTGCCGCGAGTTCAGAAACCATGAACTGCGGAAATGAACCCGGCCCGGCTATGGGTTGATCGAGATGATAAATCACATCTTCGATTCGGCGTTCAAAGTCCTGCGGGCCGATGTCGATCTCGTGCAGCTCCTTGTCCCCCGCACGGGCTGCGGCCTGCGCGAACTCACTCTCATCAAACGCTGCAAGCCCCGCAAACTTGCCGTGAAAGGCTTGATTGTTTTGCGGACTGGCGCCACCGGCGAGAATCGATATCAGGCTCGAATCGAGTCCGCCTGACAAATACACGCCAACCGGAACATCCGCCCGTAGGTGCAGGTCAATCGACTGGTCAACCGCGTGGCGCAAGCGCTCATGAAAGTAATGTGGCGTATGGTCGAAATCGACTGTGTATTGAATATCCCAATAGCGTTGGATCGAAAGACGTCCATCGCGCAGAATCAAATAGTGCGCCGGTGGCAGCTCGTGGACGTTCTTGAACAATGTTGTGTCGTCAAGCGTGTATTGAAATGTCAGATATTGCGCTAATCCGCCATGATCTGTTTCGATATTGTCGATAAACGGCAGCAATGCCTTTATTTCGGAGGCGAAATAAAGTCGATCGCCCTGAATGGTGTAATAAAGCGGCTTAATGCCGAAACGGTCACGCGCGCAGACCAGCTGCTGTTTTTTGTCATCCCACAACGCAAAAGCAAACATCCCTCTTAAATGCGTGAGGCATTCGATGCCATAAGCGTCGTAGGCGGCGAGGACCGTTTCCGTGTCGGACTGCGACCTGAAAGACCAATCCGCTGCCAGGTCACGCTTTAGTTCGCGATAGTTGTAGATTTCGCCGTTAAGTGTGACGTGCGTGCCGTTCGGTGCCGACATAGGCTGATGCCCGGCAGCGCTCAAATCGATGATGCTCAGCCGCCGATGCGCGAGACCGACGTTACAGGCTGAGTTCTTCCAGATACCGTGATCATCCGGGCCGCGGTGAAGTAGCAGCGTGCTCATGAGCTCCAGTTCACCGTCAATGACGCGAGGGGCGCCGTCGTTGATGGTTGCTATGCCACTTATTCCGCACATGGGGCAAACTCTCGATTGAAGTTGAGCGGGAGGGATGCGAAGCGATAGGTCGTTCGCATCAGGGGATTATCAGCCTCGACAGCGAAAGCTGCGTTAGAATAGCGGCCTAATTTTCGGAGTACGCATCAGGTGTTGTTTGAACTCAAGAAAGCGGCCCAATCCCTGACCAAGCCAGGGGTTAATTCGAACCCGCTGAAGCTGGCTTCGAACGCGTTGCCATATTACCTGCCGTTTCTAAACTCTCCAACCCCGTTAACCATCTATTGGTCAATTAACAGCGTCTGCAACCTGCGCTGCAAAATGTGTGACGTCGGCACGTTTAACGAAGAAGGTACGTTTTATAAAAATCTGCGGATAAATCGCAAACTCCAGGAAATCGACATTAATGTGTTCAAGCGGGTGGTCGACGAAGTTGCCGATGCCAATCCGTTTATGGCCATTAATTCGACCGAACCGCTTATATATAAACCGCTGGGCGAGGCCGTTGAGTACTGCGTCGCGAAAGGACTAGATGTCGGTGTAACAACGGGCGCATATGTCCTGCCCGCTCGTGCAGAGGAACTCGCCGCAGCGGGATTGCAACGTTTGAACGTCAGCGTCGACGGACCGGAAGAAACGCATAATCTTATCCGCGGACGCAAGGATAGCTTCGGCCGAAGCCGCGATGGCATCCACAAGTTTCGCGAAGCGTCGCAGCGACTCGGACTGGACAATGCCATAACGCTCAATTACACCATCACTAACCTGAACGCGCATAAGCTCGTGGAGTTTTATGATGAGGCCCGCGACTGGCCAGTCGATCAGATCAATTTCACATTCATGTGGTTTATCGATCCCGATTCGGCCGTCGAGCATAATCAGCTCTACGGTAACCGTTATCCCGTCACCGCCAGTTGCTTCGGCGAAGACATGGATCCGTATTGCGTCGATGTCGACGATTTGGCTAAACAAATTGAAGCACTTAAGGGCAAACCGCGCGTGGAATTCGCCCCGCCATTCAAACGCGACGAATTGAAGCGCTATTTTCACGAACCCACAAAATTTGTCAGCGCCGGTGCTAAATGCATGGCGACATGGTTTTTTCTTCAGGTCCTGGCCGATGGCAATGTCATTGTCTATACGCGCTGCCACAACAAGCCGTTGGGTAACGTGAATTCGCAATCAATCAATTCAATTTGGCAAGGAGAGGAAATGACTGCGTGGCGCGAGTTTATTCGCGAACAGCGCACCATGCCGATGTGCAAACGCTGCGACTTAGCTTATTGATGTTCTTGTCATGAGCCGCACGACTCAGGTTACCTGCGGCTGCTGATACCGTCATCCGTTACGCATGGCTACGTTGAAATCACGCTCCAACACGGTTGCGTTTGCGGGCCTACTTATCATCGCTGGCGGCGGGTGGTGGTCAGCAACCTACAATCTTGATCTGCGGATCGCGATAGGTGGTTTCTCGCCGCTGCACTACAGTGCAGCACAATCGTGTCCAGAGTGCTTTGCCGGTGATTCGGATCTCGGCGATATGTTCAGCGTTTCGCTGCTCTCCCGTGTCTACGACGCTGCCAGGTTGTTCTCGATATCGGCGTATAACGCCCAGCTCGGCATCATTGCGCTGGAAACCCTGTTAATTAGCCTCGTCACGTACTGGGGCGCATTGCGCTGTTTTCGCACCTCGCC
>CAXGUU010000092.1:0-11368 GCA_964012875.1 uncultured bacterium | reverse complement strand
CTGTGCATCGCGGTCGCCCTGATTGCCCTGGCGCTGTCGCCGTGGACACTGGCGCCCGGTGCGGTCACGCCGGTGCTCGGCGGGCTCCCGCGGGTGTTGTGGGTAGGTTTTGGCGTCGCATTCGGCTTGATTGTCGTGGCGCTGATCGCGGCCCGGTCGCAGGCAAACGACGATAACGGACAAACCCAGGACCGATGACGACAACATGGCTCGCAATCGTGGGGTCGGCGTACGCGCTGGTCTTAATTGGCGCGACCTGGCGCGCCCGGCGCCATACCCACAGCAGCGAAGATTACATGCTAGCCGGTTCCACAGTTGGCGGGATGCTGGGCGCGCTGACCTTTGGCGCGACCTTGTTCAGCACGTTCACATTGATGGGAATGCCGGATTTTTTTCGCACTCACGGCGTCGGCGCCTGGATTTTTCTGGGCGTCACCGATGCCGCAATTGCGATCATGATCCTGTGGTACGCGGTGCCACTGCGGCGGCGCGCCGCACGCCTCGGGTTTCAGGGCGTGGCCGGTTTGCTGGTCGCCAGTTACCGATCACGGTCAGCGGGCATGCTTTATTTTCTCGGCTTGTTTGTCTTTCTGATCCCTTATGTGGCGGTACAGATTCGCGGTATTGGCATCCTGCTGGGCGCCGCCTACCCGGCAACGTTACCGGACTGGGGCTGGTCGCTCGCAATTGTGGTGACGCTTTTGATCTACTCTGAAATCGGGGGTTTGAAAGCCATCATCTACAGTGATGCGCTTCAGGGGCTCGTTCTCCTCGTCGCCAGCTGGATCGTGGCTTACGGCTGCGTGGCACACTTCGGCAGCATATCCGCCTTGTTCCAGTCCGTCGCCACTACCGAACCGGCGCTGTTGTCGGCACCCGGGCCGAAGGGACTATTCACGGTTCAGTTTCTGCTCGCTTCCATGATCGCCATTCTGGTACTGCCGATCACGCAACCACAGCTGGCAACCCGGCTGGTCATCATGCGTGACCAGGGCGCTGTCAAACGCATGGCGGTTACCGTGGGCGTGTTCTCGATGTTCGTCATCCTGCCGACGCTGGCGATCGGGCTGTATGGTGCGGTCGTTCATCCCCATGCCCAAACCGCGAATTTTCTCGCCGCGGTCCTGCTTGCTGAGCAGACGCCGGCCGTGGCCGCGATGGTTGCGGTGGGCCTGATTGCGGCTGCGATGTCCACCGCCGACTCGCAGCTGTTTGCGCTCGGTGGCGAACTTCGATCGCTCATGCACGGCGATCCGCGGACGGTCATGGTGTTGACGCGCCTGGCCATCGTCGTCTTTGGGGCCGCGGCCTTTGGGTTCGCCGTCATCAGCTCCGATCAACTGGTCTTGCTGGCGCGTGTGAGTTTTGCCGGGACCGCACTGCTCGCTCCGCTCGTGCTGTTTGCGGTATTGAGTGAGCATCCGCCCGCCCGCCTGCTGGTACCGATCACCTTCATAGCAATGACCTTGTTCATCGGTACCCTGGTCGATCTGCTGCCAGCCAGCTTGTTCGGGATCCGAAGCGACCTTGTATTATTCGGCAGCCTCACGGCAGCGTCGGCGTGCCTGGTGATGTGGCAGCGGGCCAAGCCGGGTGCCGTTGGCGGCTGATCCTGCCTCGTAGGGTTTATTCAATAATCGGCAGCCGCTCGGCCGGCGGCGTGTTGCGACTCCGCTCGGTACGCACAACGCCGTCAATAATGGTCATTCCCACACCCGGAATGTCACCCAGTGCGATGCTGTCGAGTAAGCTTTTACCTGCCGAATGCTGAGCGCGGTCCAGCACCACAAAGTCTGCAGCCCGTCCCACTTCGATGATGCCGCTGTCGAGTTCCCGCATGCGCGCGGTGTTCCCGGTCGCGAAACAGATCGCCTGCTCGGGCGTGACATCGCCGAGGCTCGCAAGCATGGCGATCATGCGCAGGATCCCGAGCGGCTGTACGCCCGATCCGGCGGGTCCGTCGGTGCCGAGAATCACGCGCTCGAGTTGGCCGAGTTCACGCGCCGAGTTGAGCGCAAGCAGCGCCGACCGACCATTGCCGTTATGCACGATTTCAATTGCCCGACTGCAGGATTCGCACAGGCACACGATTTGATCATCCGGCAAGGCGGTATGGCCACCGTTGATGTGTCCGATGACGTCGGCATCTGCTTCGAGCACAACATCCTTGTCGATCAGACCCGAACCCGGAATCGACGGACCACCAGTGTGAATTGTGCTCTGAATTCCGTACTTGCGGGCCCACGCCACCATCTGCTGCGCCTCGGCACCAGCCTTGACGCCGCCGAGTCCAACCTCACCGAGGAGCTTCACGCCGGCTTCCGCCAGTTCGCGAAAGTCGTGCTCTTCCATGCCCTGCTCGATCACCGGTGCACCCGCCAGGACCTTGACGCCGTGGGGACGCATGTTGTCGAACCAACGCTGGGCCGCGATTGCCATGGCCTTCAGGCCCACAATATCTTTGGGCCGCCCGGGCATATGGACCTCGCCCGCTGAAATCATCGTTGTCACGCCACCATGCAGGGTGCTTTCGATCCAGTTGAGCTGACTCTGGCGCGGGGTCCAGTCACCGGCTACCGGGTGGACATGGCTGTCTATCAGCCCTGGCGCAAGTGCCGCGCCATTGGCATTGATTACGGTGCCAGCGCCCTCGGTGTCGAGATCCGCGAAGCGACCAAACCCGGTAATACGACCATTCTCAGTGACGACGGTATCGCCGTCGGCGACTGGCGCTTCCAACATGCCGCTCAGGATCAGGCCCACATTTTTGATCACGAGCTTATTCGACTGTGATGTCTGCATATCGTCCATTCCGGCAAAAATCAGTGCCGCGATAATCACGTATGCCGGCAACAGGTTCAAACTCACCGTCGGTTGATGACGAACCAGAGGTTATGATTTATCCATCAGCACACACCATCCAGGTCACATAGTCATGCCGCCAGTTGCCAAAAAGCGTTCCCGGACGGCCAACGCGAAATCCGACGAACGGCCGGGCACTTCTCCCTATGCGGTCGAGGCACAAATAGGACATTTGCTGCGCCGCGCACACCAGCGCCATTGCGCCATCTTTGCCGAAAGCATGCCGGACGATCTGACACCACAGCAGTTTGCCGCGCTGGCGATGATCGGGCAGCTGGGCACCGTCTCCCAGAATGAACTCGGTCGGCGTACCGCCATGGATCCGGCGACCATCCAAGGGGTGGTCAAAAGACTCGGCGGCCGTAAGCTGGTCAAATCGGGGCCGGATACAGCCGACAGGCGACGGCACGTGTGGCAGCTGACCGCGGCCGGAAAACGTATCCTTAACAGGATTGTGCCGGCTGCCGCGGATATTTCCGCAGCGACGCTCGAACCGTTGACGGCGTCGGAACGCCGAAACCTTCTGAAGTTGTTGGTCAAGATCGGTTGACAAACAATGTCGACGGATGGATATTGTTTGTATACGAACAATAATATGCACCCGCCGTCGCACTCACGCAGAGCAAACTGATGGAAACCCCGGCCGTCCACCGCATTCATATCGAAACTGAAACTGTATTTCATGAAGGGGGCCCGGTAGCGGCAAAGCCTTACCTGCGGGGTTTTGCTGCAGCTTTGGCAGAAAACCCGTTCGCCGGCCGTTACGTAGCATCCATCAGCGACATGATGGATGCCTTAACGCCGCTCGGCATGATGTTATCGAAGCGTCTGCTGGATGCGCTGGGTGTGGGACCCTCGGAGATCGATGCTTATGGCAAAGGTGCCATTGTCGGCGCAGGGGGCGAGACCGAGCATGCGGCGTTGTGGCACGTGCCGGGCGGCTATGCAATGCGCGAGCTGCTGGGCGATGCCAAAGCCATCGTGCCCTCCACCAAGAAGCTCGGCGGCATCGGCGCGCGCCTCGATGTCCCGCTGACACATATCAATGCAAGTTACGTTCGCAGTCATTTCGACGCGATGGAATGTGGCGTTCCGGGCGCGCCGGCGGCCAACGAAATCATATACATCCTGACCATGGCCTCAGGCGGTCGCGTACACCAACGGGTCGGTGGGCTTCAAGCCGACGAGATTACAGGCGAGGACGGCTTACGATGAGTACTGCAGACATCCGCAAACTGGTTACCGTCGTTGACGAAACCCATCTCGAAATGGGCCACGTTATTAAGCCAGCTACGCGACGCGCGGCTGCGGTTGCGATCATTGCCAACCCGTTCGCGGGCCGGTTTGAAGACGATCTTGAAACCCTGATGCAAATCGGCGCCGATTTGGGTGCCATGTTGGGCCAACGCGCAGTTCGGGCTTTAGATATTGCGCCCGAGGCGGCCGAGTCTTACGGCAAAGCAGCCATTATCGGAGAAGGCGGTGAACTCGAACACGCGGCCGCCATTTTGCACCCACGCCTCGGCAAGCCCCTGCGCGACCAGGTCGGCGGCGGTGCGGCGCTGGTACCGTCAGCAAAAAAAATGGGCGGGCCGGGTACGGCCATCGATGTACCGCTCGGCCACAAGGACGCTGCCTACGTACGTAGCCACTTTGATGCCCTTGAAGTGCGGGTCAGTGATGCCCCACGCGCCGGCGAAATCATGGTAGTCGTTGCAGTCACCGACAGTGGGCGCCCGCTACCGCGCGTGGGAGGCCTGACAACCGCGGAAGTCGAGGGTGACGACGGACTTCGTTGATCCCTGGAGGCCGCTAATCGCACCTGACACCAGCCCGGATAGAAAACGCTGAACAATACGAGAAGCACAACATGACTTACGAAAATCTGACCTTTGAAGTCCGCGACCGCGTGGGCCACGTTACTCTCAACCGACCGGACAAAATGAATGCTTTAAGCCTCGCCCTGCGCGAGGAGATTGTGCAGGTCATGCAGGATGCCGAACGCAATCGCGACGTCGGTTGTATCGTGCTGTCGGGCGCCGGGCGGTGTTTTTCCGCCGGTTACGATCTGAGCCCGGAAACGCCCTCGCCCAATTTTCCCGAAGATGGCTACGTCTCGCCCGAAGTCGACAATCTCACTGGCCAATACGCTCACAGCCTCATTCGATACCTGTGGACAATTTGGGACTTGACCAAACCGGTCATTGCCCAGGTCCATGGCTTTTGCCTCGCTGGGGGCAGCGAACTGGCATCGATGTGCGACTTCATGTTCGTTGCCGAGGATGCCAGTTTCGGCTATCCGCCGGTACGCTCGATCAGCGTACCCGATACACTTTACTTCCCCTGGAAGATGCCCATGAGCCAGGCCAAGTACCTGGCGATTTCCGGCCGCTCGGTGAACGGTCGCGAAGCCGTGGACATCGGCTGGGCAACCAAGTGTTTTCCGTCTGACGAGCTGGCCGAGGCCACACATAAAGAAGCTGCCGCCATCGCCACAATCAAACCCGATCAGCTGGCTGCGTCGAAACGCAACATCAATCGCGCCTACGAAATCATGGGCATCCGTACGGCGCTTGAAGTCGGTGCCGACTGGCAGGGCCTTTCCATGCACCGTCAAAGCAGTAATGACTTTCTCGGTACAGCAGCCAGGGAAGGTCTTAAAGCAGCCCTGCTGGAACGGGACGGCCCGTTCGAAGACTATTCAGCGGCACCCAGGAAATAATTCCGGCTCTACCCCGGTCCGGCGGGCGGCACGGGCGCTCGGAGCGTGTAGAGCGTGCCGCCGATCGACGCTGGTAGGATAAAGTTCAGGTAGACTGCGCGTCGATGTAGTGGCGCTGCGGCGCATTTTCAAAGTTTTACCTCGAACCTTCACTCATGAATAAATTTGAAGCTGCTTACGCCCGCTGGGTGTTGCGCAACCGTGCGCTCGTTATTGCGTTGTGCCTGACACTCGTCGCCGTACTCGGCCACGGCGTCACCAAGCTCGCATTCGATACCAGCTACCGCGCTTTCTTCAGCGACGACAACCCTGAACTGCTGGCCTTCGAGCGCATCGAAGATACTTTCGTCAAGGCCGACAACGTCATGATCGTGATCGCGCCCAAGGACGGGGACGTATTTACCCGGAGCACACTGGCAGCGGTCGAGGCGTTGACCACGGCATCCTGGCAAGTGCCCTATTCCAACCGCGTCGACTCGATCACCAATTTTCAGTTCACCGAGGCAGTGGAAGATGATTTGATCGTGCGCGACATGGTCCGCGACGCAACTGATCTCGATGACGAATCACTCGCCGCGATACGCCGCCACGTGATGGCTGAGCCCGCTTTGCTCGACCGGCTGATCTCGAAACGAGGCGACGTCACCGGCATCAACATCACGACCCAGATGCCGGCGGAAGAGCGCGCCTATGCCACCCAGGAAATCGTACCGGTGGTGCGAAAAATGGCGGCCGAGTTCCGCCAGCAACACCCCGACATCGACATCTACCTCACCGGCATGGTCATGATGGACCAGGCCTTCCTTGAAAACGCTCAGTACGACGCGACCGTGCTCTTCCCGATCAGCCTGTTGATTATGATTTCGTTGCTCGCACTGCTTGCCGGCGGATTCTTTGGCACCGTTGTCACCATGACCGTCATCGTGTGTTCGATCGTTGCTGCCCTGGGCGCGGGCGGGCATATCGGTCATCCAATGACCGGCATGTCCACGTCCGTGCCCATCATCATTCTCACAGTTGCGGTGGCCAACTGCGTTCACCTGTTAGTGACCTTTGCACACGAGCTGTACGAAGGTCACGATAAAACCACCTCGATGGAAGAGAGCCTGCGCATCAACCTACAACCGGTTTCGCTGGCGAGCATTACGACAGCCATCGGCTTCATGTCGATGAATTTCTCCGAGGTACCGCCATTCGCCCACCTCGGGACCCAGGTCGCCATCGGCGTGGCAATTTCTTTCGTCATGACGGTCTCATTTCTGCCGGCCGTGATGACATTCCTGCCGATACGCGCGAAAAAAACGGGACAGGACGACAACCGCAGAATGGCCCAGCTCGCTGACTTCGTTGTTGCCCGCCGGCGTGTGTTACTGCTCGCAATGTCGGTGGCAATCCTGGCCGCTGTCTCAAATCTTCCGCGTAACGAGATCAACGACAATTTTTTGCACTACTTTCATGAATCCGTGCCCTTCCGCGTCGACAGCGATTTCATGATCGAGAACCTCACAGGCATCGATTTTATTAATTTCTCAGTCCATGCCGGCGACTCCGGGGCGATCAGTGACCCGATATACCAGGCCGATGTCGAAAGGTTCTCGACCTGGCTCGAAGCACAACCTGAAGTCGTCCATGTCGATCGGTTCACTCACTTTATGAAACGCCTGAACAAGAACATGCACGGTGACGATGATAATTATTATCGACTGCCGAGCGACCGCGAACTGGCAGCTCAGTACCTGCTGCTGTACGAAATGTCGCTACCGTACGGGCTTGATATCAATAATCAGATCAACGTGGATAAATCACAGACCAAGATCACGGTGACTATCGATGTGTTGTCGAGCCAGGAGATGATCGACTTCAATCAGCGCGCACTTGACTGGGCACGCAGTCACGCACCATCGTTCACTCGCAGCGAAAGTGCCGGAGTCAGCCTCATGTTTGCCTATATTGGTCAGCGCAACAATTATTCGATGATCATCGGCACGACTCTGGCGCTGCTGATGATTTCGCTGATCATGATCGTGGCGTTGCGATCATTGAAGATTGGCATGCTGAGCCTCATCCCCAATCTGGCGCCCGCGGCGGTGGCTTTCGGTGTATGGGGGATCTTTGTCGGTGAGGTGGGACTTTCGCTCTCTATCGTGGCAGGCATGACTTTTGGCATCGTTGTGGATGATTCGGTCCATTTTCTTTCGAAGTATCTGCGCGCGCGTCGCGAAAATGATTTAGATGCGATCGCCGCCGTGCGCTATGCCTTTCGCACCGTCGGCCGCGCACTGATTGTCACCACCATCACCCTGGTCGCCGGGTTCACCGTCATCGGGACATCGAAGTTCGCCATGAACTCCGATATGGGCTTGATGACCAGTGTGATTATTTCGCTCGCGCTCGCGACGGTCTTTTTGATGCTACCGCCCATTTTGATGCGCCTCGACTCAAAGGCGCGAACCACCTGACACCACCGGAGAGAAAATGATGACCGATTCGGATCTGTGTTTTCTCTCCGCAGCCGACGCGATTTCGTGTTTCAAGCGTGGCGAGTTGTCTCCCGTCGAATACCTGCAGGCATTGATCGCGCGCATTGAAACCGTCAACCCTGGTCTCAACGCGTTCACCTATACCTGTTTCGAGCGCGCACTGGCACAAGCGCGCGAAGCTGAACAGCGCTATCAGCGTGACGCTGACACCCGGCCGCTCGAGGGTGTCCCGGTTGTGATCAAGGATTTGCACCCGGTGGCGGGCGAAATCACGACCAGCGGATCACGTTTGCTTGAGGACTATCGACCCGACTACACGGCGCCCGCTGTTCAGCGCCTGTTCGATGCTGGTGCCATCATGCACGCGCGCACGACGACACCAGAGTTCGCGCACGCCGGCTATACCTACAGCGCACTCTGGGGCGTCACGCGTAATCCCTGGAATACCGACTACGCGCCCGGCGGATCGTCGGGCGGCGCCGGCGCCGCACTCGCCGCAGGAATGACGCCACTCGCCGACGGTACGGATGGTGGCGGGTCAATCCGTATTCCCGCCTCGGCCTGCGGGGTCGTGGGTTTCAAGCCGTCGTTCGGGCGCAATCCACTCAACATCCTGCCAACCGATTTTGAGCTGCTGTTGCATATCGGCCCGATGGCACGTTCAGTCGAGGACGCGCGCCTGATGCAGAACGTCATGTGCGGACCGCACGTCGATGACCTCACATCGCTCAAGCCTAAACTTCAACTTCCAGCCGAACCCGATGCGATCGCGGGATGGAAAATCGCCTACTCCCCAGACCTCGGTTATGTCGAAGTCGACCCCGAAGTCAGCGCCAACACAAAAGCGTGCTGCGAAGCATTCCGCGATTTTGGCTGTACCGTCGACGAAGTTCACGTCGACTGGGACTGGAGCGCACTCGATGCATGGCAAATCCACTGGGAAGTACTTTCTGCCGCCTTGCTCGGCGATGACGTCGGCCGCGCGCGCTACCTGGAAATGCATCCCTTCCTGGTTGACACCGTGCGCAAAGGCCAGCAGCACAGCGCGGAGGCGTTCAAAAAAACCGAATTTGTGCGCACCGCCATGTGGCGCAAACTCGGTCCGATCCTCGATCAATACGACGTCCTCATCTGCCCGACCCTAGCGATCGCGACAGTACGGGCCGATCACGATCCGACCGATGCGGACTTCCGCATCAATGGCCGCCGCATTGACCCATATGTCGGCTGGTACCTCACCTACCAGTTCAATATCCTGAGTCAGTTACCGGTCATCAGCGTGCCGAGCGGATTTACAGCCGCCGGCCTGCCGACCGGCCTGCAAATCATTGGCAAGAGCTACGACGATGTCGCGGTATTTCAGGCTGCGCATGCGTTTGAAAAAGCACGACCGTGGAACGAACAGCGACCGCCACTGTAGTCAGCGCGCGAACCTGCAGCGACACGTAGACAGCTCAGGCTTTAAGGAAATCCATCACGAGCCGGTTAAAAGTCTCGGGTTTCTCAGCGTAGCCAATATGTCCGACAGCATCGACCAGGTGAAATTTCGCGCCTGGAATGCGTTCGGCAATGCTGCGCCCGCCAGCGGGCGGCAACACCCGGTCATCAGATCCCGCGATGACGAGGGTGGGAATATCAATCGCGCTGATCCGGGCACTCAAATCAAATTCGGCCAGCGCGCCGGCCAATGCGTGCTTGTACGGTTCGCGCGCATTGTCAGCAATCATTTCGCACAGCCATTCTTCGACCATGGGGTCGGGCGGCTGGGCCAGCGCCTGCGCTGCTACCAGTTTTGCATAATCATCCATCGATGTTTCATCCAACGCTTTCAGGCGCGTTGCCATCACATCTGCTGGAATCGAGAATTCGCTCGCGGTGTGCGCGAGGACCAGGCGCTTGCACAAGCCAGGGCGCGACAGCACAACCTGTTGCGCAATAAAGCCGCCCATGGACGCGCCGAGCAAATTGATATCACTTAGTCCGAGTGCATCACAAACACCGATCACATCGCCCGCCATCCGTTCGATGCTGTAATGCTGGCGTCCGGATGGTTTGTCTGAACGACCGAATCCACGAACATCAATGGCGATCACATGGTAGTGAGCAGCGAACACCGGAACCTGGTTTGTCCAAAGCCCGCTGCGCGTGCCCACACCGTGGATCAGAAACAGCGGCTCGCCCTGGCCCCACTGCCTGACATTGATATTCAGGCCGTTAATATCGAACAGCGGCATCGACAGAAAACCCTCGCGATCGTGACGGGATCAAGCCCGACCGAACGCTTTTGAATAACCGGCGTCGATGGGTTCGGGGCGCTTCCTCGCGCTTTCCGCCAGCCACTCGGCACTGTCGCTCAGCCGGGTTTCGCGCGAACCCGCATCATCATCAAGCAGACGGTCGAGGTAGTAGTTCAGTAAATGATGGATGGCGCGTTCCAGGTTCACCGTTGGTCCCGGCGTGAAACCTGAAGAACTGACGCCGGTTTGCAGCGACTCCAGCATCGCTTCGTCTTCAGTCGCGACGAGGCGAATGAAATCAGCATAGATCTGGCTCTTCTCCGCAAATCCCGGCGCGTCAAAGAACACTTCGGGCAATTGAGTGTAGATCGTCACCTGGGTGCGGTTGGTATCGAGTGGCATCGCCACCCAGGGTTGGATCAAATCGTGGCGCCCGAAAATGTTCATCGTCGGCCGCACCCAGGTCGTACAGGCGAATTTGTCGCTGACCTTACCCTCGAGCCAGGGCATCGGCCCAAACAGGGTCACGCCGCTCGGCGCCATGGTGAAACTCTCGTAAACCGCGTTATATCCGCGACCCGTAAGCCGAAAGCGAAAGTCCTCAACCGGGAAATGGGCGCCGAATGACGCTTTGTGGATGACACCCACGTGATACATGTCCATAAGGTTCTCAGGCACGAATTTCCAGTTGCACGGCACCTCAAAAACGAACTTGTCACACGTGCGGGTGTCCTCCGGCTGCAGAAAACCCGCGAAGTCGCGAACACCTTCTTCGTCCAGGCATTCGACCAGAGTTCGGCAATCCAGATCAAAATTGACAAAGACATAACCGCCCCAGGTCTCGAGTTTCACCTCCGGCAGGCTACAGCGTTTGAAATCGAAGTCCCTGACGCCGTCATTGTGTGGTGCACCCGTCAATTGTCCGTCGAGGCCGTAGGTCCAGGCATGATAGCGGCAGATAAATGCATTGGTATTGCCTTGCCCAACCGCGACTTCGACGCCACGGTGCTGACACAGGTTACGAAACGCTTTCAGCTGATTGTTGCGATCGCGACAGACGACAAGCG
>CAXGUU010000091.1:0-11386 GCA_964012875.1 uncultured bacterium | reverse complement strand
CTGCCACGCTCTCGTCTGCGCCCATGCCGATGGCTAAGGCCGGCGCATGGCCGGAATTGCCGGGGTGGCGACACTCACCTCGCTGTTCTGCGCGCGCTGGCGCAAACAGTGATCCATCAGCACGAGGGCCAACATGGCCTCAGCGATGGGTACGGCACGGATGCCAACACAGGGATCATGTCTGCCATGGGTCGCGATTTGCGTTTCCCTGCCTTCAACGTCGACCGTATCACCTTCGAGCCGAATACTCGAAGTCGGCTTCAACGCAAGCTCGACGAGAACATCCTGACCACTGGAAATACCACCCAATACGCCGCCGGCATGATTGGTGGCAAAACCGTCACCGAATATTAAATCGCGATGCTCGGTTCCACGTTGCGTGACAACTTCAAAGCCGTCACCGAGGCTGACTGCTTTCACCGCGTTGATCCCCATCATCGCTTTGGCTATGTCCGCGTCGATGCGATCGAATACGGGCTCTCCCCAACCGGCAGGCACACCACGCGCGATCACTGTCACCTTGGCTCCGATCGAGTCTCCGGACTTTCGCAGCTGGTCCATGAACGCTTCAAGCTCTGAAAGCTTTTCGGGCTCGGCGCAGAAAAACGGGTTGTTGTTGATTTGCCCCCGGTCGCTGCAGGCCAGTTTTATTGGACCAAGCTGGGCCAGGTAGCCGAATATTTCCAGGCCGTGGCCAGCCAGGTATTTCTTGGCGATTGCACCCGCTACGACCCGCATGCAGGTTTCACGCGCGGACGCCCGACCACCGCCACGATAATCGCGGACGCCGTACTTCTGAACGTAAGTGTAGTCAGCATGTCCTGGGCGGAAAGTATCCCTGATGTTCGAATAATCTTTTGATTTCTGATCGATGTTCTCGATCAGCAAACCAATCGGCGTACCCGTTGTTTTTCCTTCAAAAACGCCGGACATGATGCGTACCGCATCATCTTCGCGTCGCTGGGTGGTGTGTCTGGACGTCCCCGGTTTGCGACGATCGAGGTCGACCTGCAGATCGTCTTCCGAAAGCTCCAGACCCGGTGGACAGCCGTCCACAACCGCTACGTACCCCGGGCCGTGGCTTTCGCCAGCCGTCGTTAAAGTGAATAAAGTGCCAAAGGTATTGCCGGACATGCAGGTATTCTATCAGGGCAGCGACCGTTAGCCCGAGCCTTGAGGACGGTCAGCTGAGCCGGTCGAGCGCCCCCGCTTCGATGATCGCAATGCCCTCTCCCCCGCGCGCAAACTCCGGCCATATGGGTTCAAGGCGCGCGTAGCGTTCGGCAAACCGCGGCCAGATTTCGCCCACTTCAATCACCAACAAACCATCGTCATTGAGATGCCGCCGAGCACGGCGGATTATTCGGTCGACGCAGTTAAATCCGTCCGGCCCGGCGAATAATGCCGTCTCCGGTTCAGCAAGAAATTCCTCAGGCAACTGCTCGCGCCGCGCACTTGGTACGTAGGGGGGGTTACTCACGATTAAATCGAATCGCGGCTCGTTGGGCGGGAAAATGTCCGCCAAATGCAGCTGTACCCGCGACCCAAGCCCATACGCCAGGACATTTTGCCAGGCGACATCGAGCGCTTCGGGGTCGATATCGGTCGCGCTGACCTGCAGTTGCGGGAACTCAAGCGCCAGGGCCAGCGCGATGCAAGCGCTGCCTGTGCCAATTTCGAGCGCCGAGCGTGGTTCACGCAGGCCGAGCCACGGTTGTAAGCGCGCCTGAATCAATTCGGCAATTGGCGATCGGGGAACCAACACGCGTGAATCGATAGTGAACCGGTGGCCGGCGAACCACGTGTAGCCGGTAATGTAGGCCGCCGGCTGTCTGGAATGAATGCGTTCGGTGACAATATCGTGTATTGCCTGTAGCTGTCCGGGCGACAGAGGTGCATGGAGCACCGTTTCATCGATATCGTAATCCCAGCCTAGCGCGTGCAAGGCGAGAAACAGCGCCTCATCCTCGGCGTTCTCCGTGCCGTGGCCGAAGAAAACGCCGGCGGTTGCAAGCCGGGATGACGCCGCGGCAACCGCCTTTAGTGCGTTCAGCTGTCGGGCCCTGCGAGTTCCAGCACCATGTCGTTCATGCGTTTGACGAATCCTGCCGGGTCGTCGAGTTTGCCACCTTCGGCGAGGATCGATTGTTCAAATAGCAGAGTCGACCAATTCGTGAGCTGTTCGCCAGCGTCCATGGTCGCAATCATCCTGACCATCGGATGCTCAATATTGAGTTCAAGAATGCGCTGACTGTTCGGCACCTCCTGCCCGGCGGCCTGCAGCAGACGCTCGAGGTTAGCGCTCATTTGCTCCTCGGTAGAAACTAGGCAGGCCGGCGATTCGGTAAGGCGCTTGCTGGCGCGTACGTCCTGCACGTCATCCCCGAGCGCCACCTTGACCTTTTCAAGCACGTCCGGGTTTTCATTGTTGCCGGTCTCTTCTTTGTCGGCGTCATCCTCGCTCGCGGCGGCCTCGTCCGCACCCTCCAGATCGGCATGCAAGATCGATTTCAGTTGTTTACCTTCGAATTCGGTCAGGTGCGTCACCAGCCATTCGTCGATCGGGTCGTGCATCAGCAGGACTTCTTTGCCCTGACTGCGGAAGTACTCTAGGTGCGGACTGTTCTTGGCGGTGGAGAAGCTTTCAGCAACGATGTAATAGATGTTGTCGTCCCCTTCCGCCATGCGTCCGATATAGTCCTCGAGGCTGACTTTGGGAGTTTCGTCGTTATCAAGTGACGACGAAAACCTCAGGAGTTTTGCGATGCGTTCCTTGTTTGAAAAATCTTCGATCACACCTTCTTTCATGACGCGCCCAAATGCTTCGATGAACGCTTCGTACTTATCACCCTTGGCCAACGACTCGATCAGCCCAAGAATCTTTTTAACCGACGCCGCTCGTATCGTTTCGATTGTTTTGTTCTTCTGAACGATCTCGCGCGAGACGTTGAGCGGCAGGTCGTTGGTGTCGACGATACCCCGCACGAAACGCAGGTATCGAGGCAACAGTTCCTCAGCATCGTCCATGATGAAAACGCGTTGAACGTACAGCTTGACCCCGTGCTTACCATCGCGGTCCCAAAGATCGAAGGGTGCGCGCTCGGGCAGGTAGAACAGTGTCGTGTACTCGAGCTTACCTTCAACCTTTGAGTGCACCCAGTTCAATGGATCACCGAAATCGTGGGAAACGTGCTTGTAGAAAGCCTTATATTCATCTTCGGTGATTTCGTTTTTACCGCGTTGCCATAGGGCGGTTGCCTGATTTACAACTTCTTCACCCGCCTCATCGCCGGTCTTCGGCATGGTGACAGGGATGGAAATGTGATCGGAATAGCGTTTACAGATGTCGCGAAGCCGGTAGTCATTGGCAAATTCTTTCGCATCGTCCTTCAGGTGAAGAACGATTTCGGTACCACGTTTTTTGCGCTGCACCGTTTCAACGCTGTACTCACCGCGGCCATTCGATTCCCAGCGGACGCCCTCTTCTTCCGACAGCCCTGCTTTGCGCGACGTCACCACGACACTGTCAGCAACAATAAAAGCGGCATAGAAACCTACGCCGAACTGGCCAATCAGCTGTGAGTCCTTTTGGGCGTCACCACTTAGGGCACCGAAAAATTCACGAGTCCCGGATTTCGCGATCGTGCCGAGGTTCTCGATCGCCTCTTCGCGACTCATGCCGATGCCGTTATCGCGGATAGTAATCGTGTTCAGTTTTTCGCTGAAATCGATATGCACACCCAGTTCGGAATCGCCTTCATAGAGGGCGTCGTCAGAGAGGGCAGCGAAACGGAGCTTGTCCGCGGCATCCGCCGCGTTTGAGACCAGCTCGCGCAAAAATATTTCGCGGTTGCTGTAGAGAGAATTAATCACGAGATCCAGCAATTGCCGAACTTCGGATTCGAATCCGCGTTGCTCTTTAGCAGTTTCAATAGCCATCGGGTTAACCTGGTTGCGTGGTCGAAAATTAAGATTCGGGAGGAAACCTATGGGCGACGCGTCCGGATTTCAAGGGGCGACGTACAATATGGAGCGTACGGTAAGCGGCTCGCGCCACCCCGAGCGCGGATGAAGCAGTCGGGCGCAAGCGAGACGCGCGTATCATGTAAGTTCTTTGTGGGACACCACACGACATGAGTTCAGCAGGTTGACCATGGCGCTCAGGCGAAAGAGAAAGCGTGGATGAAGCAGGAAATCCCCCCCGCTACGCCCGCACGAAAAGCCGCTGGCGTCAGCAACGGTGTCGAAGGGCACACGCCGATGATGCAGCAGTACCTGCGGATCAAGCAGCAGTACTTGAGCACGCTCCTGTTCTACCGCATGGGCGATTTCTATGAACTGTTCTATGACGACGCGAGGCGTGCAGCGAAATTGCTTGATTTGACGCTCACTGCTCGTGGCGCCAGCAAAGGCGAGCCCATTCCGATGGCGGGCGTACCCGCGCATGCGGCAGATGCTTATCTCGGGCGACTGTTGAAATTGGGCGAATCAGTAGCGGTCTGTGAGCAAATCGGCGACCCGGCATTGTCCAAGGGGCCGGTAGAACGCAAGGTAACTCGAGTCCTGACACCCGGGACGGTGACCGACGATGCGCTGTTGGACGAGCGTTGTGACAACGTGATCGCGGCCGTGGTTTTCGGCGAACGACGCCACGCACTCGCCTATCTCGAACTTGGCAGTGCTCGTTTCCGCGTAGCTATACATGATGAGCGCAGCGAGATCCAATTCGAACTCGAACGACTGTCGCCCGCCGAAATACTGGTTACCGAGTCCGAACCGCTGGAATACCGGGACGCGGGTGCGGTGCGATCGCTGCCTGGCTGGCGCTTCGAAGCAGACGTCACCGGGCGCACGCTGTGCCAACATTTCGAGGTCGACACGCTCGCCGGTCTTGGATTGGAAGGTGAAACCGAAGCGATTGCTGCCTGCGGTGCGCTGCTGGCCTTCTGCCACGAAACCCAAGGCCAACCGCTCGATTTTATCGATGAATTAGCGATCGACTCGGTAGACGCCTTGGTCCAGATTGATGCTGCGAGCCAGAGAAACCTCGAGCTGACGACAACCTTAAGCGGCACGCCCGAACACACGCTGCTGACCCTGCTGGATACGACACGGTGTTCGATGGGAGCGCGCTTGTTGCGACGCTGGATCACCCAGCCCATACGTAATCAGACGGCGTTGCGCGAACGCCACCAGGCGGTGGCAGCGCTCCTCTCCATGCTTGAATTTGAGACCCTGCGAACTGATCTGCGCCAGGTCAACGACATCGATCGAATCGCCGCCCGCATCGCGCTTCGCTCCGCCAGGCCGCGCGACCTCAGTCGTCTGCGTGACACCTTGCAGCTGGTCCCGGCTCTGAAATCACGACTAGACAAACTGTCGGGGCCCATCTTCGACCGGCTGCGCGAAGAGCTTTCCGATGTACCCGATCTGAAAGCACTGCTGCAGCAAGCCATCGTCGACATGCCACCGCAGATATTGCGCGACGGTGGTGTCATCGCGGACGGCTACGATACTGAACTCGACGAACTCAGGCGCGCGTCGGTCAGTGCCGACGAATTCCTGCTCGAACTCGAGCAGCGCGAACGCGACCGCTGCGGAACCGTCAGCCTGAAGGTCGGGTATAACCGGGTTCATGGTTACTATCTCGAAATCCCGCGGAGCTACAGCGGTGAGGTGCCGCCTGATTACCAGCGTCGACAAACGCTGAAGAACGTAGAACGGTACTTCACGCCCGAACTGAAAAGTTTCGAGTCGCAAATTTTAAGTGCCGGACAAAAAGCCTTGCAGCGGGAAAAAATGCTTTACGAGGCGGTGCTCGATGACGCCGGGCACCACGTTGCCGAGGTCCACCGAAGCGGGCGCGCGCTGGCGATGTTGGATGTGCTCGCAACATTCGCCGAACGGGCAGAAACCCTGCGCTGGTCTGAACCGGAATTCAGTGAGCGAGCGCAGATCGAAATCATCGGTGGCCGACATCCGCTGGTCGAAGCGTTCGTTAATGAGCCGTTTGTCGCCAACGATCTGGTACTCGATGAGTCACGCCGCCTGCTGCTGATTACCGGACCCAATATGGGGGGTAAATCAACCTACATGCGCCAGAACGCATTGATTGTGCTGCTCGCCCATATCGGCTCGTTTGTGCCCGCCGAGCGCGCGCGCCTCGGGCCGATAGATGCAATCTACACGCGCATCGGCGCTGGCGATAATTTGGCCGGCGGGCAAAGCACGTTTATGGTCGAAATGTCTGAAGTAGCACAAATTCTAAGACGAGCAACGCCTGAAAGTTTCGTGGTGGTCGACGAAATCGGGCGCGGTACGAGCACCTATGACGGACTCGCTCTGGCGGGCGCGAGTGCCGAACGACTGGCATTGAGCAACGGCTGTTTCACGCTGTTCGCAACCCACTATTTCGAGCTGACCGCGCTGGCCGACCGACTTGAGACCGTGCACAATGTTCGCGTTGATGCCGTAGAACATGGCAGCGATGTAGTCTTTCTGCATGCGGTCCGGGACGGTCCGGCCAATCGAAGCTTCGGGCTTGCGGTAGCAAGGCGGGCCGGGGTGCCGTCTGCCGTGGTCAGACGGGCACAGGAAATACTTGACACGTTGGAACCGGGTGGTACGGCGCCCAAAGGGGTCGCCGACGCTCAGATCTCACTCTTTCTGGAAGACCACCCATTGCTTGAGGCCCTAGAGATGATCGATCCCGACGCACTTTCACCCTTGCAGGCACTCGAAACGCTGTACCAGCTGCGGCGCCTGCTGGATTCCGACTAGAAGCTTTGGACAATCCGTCCCTGCCGTTATAATGCGCACCCTCGATTTCGTCACCGCAGCGCACGAATATGACTTTTGTTGTTACTGAAAACTGCATCAAGTGCAAATACACCGACTGTGTCGAGGTTTGCCCCGTCGACTGCTTCCATGAAGGCCCCAACATGCTAGTCATTGACCCGGATGAATGCATTGACTGCACCTTGTGCGAGCCTGAATGCCCGGCGGAGGCCATCAAATCTGAGGACGACCTGACTGATGTCGAACAGCACTTCCTGCCGCTGAACACCGAGTTGTCGCAACAATGGCCTGTTATCAGCGAGATGAAAGATCCGCCCCAGGATGCGGACGACTGGAAGGACAAGCCCAGTAAAATCGACCTGCTTGAGCGCTAGCCCGCACAGAATCATTTTCTACCGCGCCTAAGGCTGATCAACGGACGAACTGCCAAGCAGCCGGGGCAGGCGTCCCGGTCCTGCGTCGACGCCCGGCCCGACCTTCCCTGGCGCGGACAACCTCCCTCGGCCTGAGGCGCACCTTCTTATCAATTCGAAGGTGGCACCATTGTCTTCCCTCGCACGTTGTCGGGCCAGCCTGTGACAGACCCGTCGATTCTATATTTTTTATCTATCAATAATTTAAATAATATTCTCCCGAGAGGGGAAGCGCCCGCTTGAGATTCAGAGGAAAATGTCCCGGAGTCGAGCAGGACCTAAGCTCAGTGCATACCGGATGCTTACGCAGTCGCCATTCAACCCGGGCATATTTGACCGGGGCACAAAGAAGCCCCGAGGCTTTGGTGCCCTTCTTCGGCGTTCAATCTAGGTGACGCTCTGTACAGTCTTCATAGCCGCGGGGAATGGCGGCGAGACAA
Source organism: uncultured bacterium (assembly GCA_964012875.1). GTDB lineage: Bacteria > Pseudomonadota > Gammaproteobacteria > CAXGUU01. The sequence goes on along the minus strand of CAXGUU010000091.1, from coordinate 3,735 downwards.
CGGAGATCTATCGCTGGGTCGACGAACAGGGGCGCGTGCACTACAGCGATCTTCCCCGTGATAACGCTGAGTCAATAGATGTCACCCCGTCCAGAATCGGCGACCAGGAACTCCAGCGGCGGCACAAGCAACGCCAGAAAATCGTTAACGAATACGCGCGTGAGCGCAACGAGAAAGCGACAGCGGCCGCCGCAGACAAAGCGGAGAAGACGCGTATGGCCCGAAATTACGCGATTGCGAAAGGAAACCTGTGGAAATTCGAGCACTCTGCCCGGGTCGTGCAGCGCGACGACCCGGGCAACCGAACTGTGCTCGACGCCGATGTCTACGACGCCGCTAATGGGCGCCTCAGAACTCGCGTCAGTCAGTGGTGTCACTAGCTCATACGACCACCAAAATTTAACTCTATCCTCCTATTTTTTTCAGGACAATTCGCGCTAAACTCGATGCTCGTTTGACTCGCTGCATCTGACCTGGGATGAACAAGACGTTCTGGAAATCCGACTGGTTTATCGGCGTGGCAATCTCGTTTATTTTCCTGCTCGCCTGGCAGAGTCGCTCAGGCATCCTGGAAGGGCTGGAACGGGTTGCCTACGATACAGGCGTCAAGATGTCTTCGCGCGATCCGGGCGACCGCGTCGCGGTCGTTGCGATCGATGACAAGAGCATCCAGAACATCGGGCGCTGGCCATGGTCGCGTGATGTCGTCGCTCAAATGATCAGTAATCTTCAGGCAGCTGGCAGCAAAGTTATCGGCTTGACCGCCTTCTACTCTGAACCACAGGTCGCGCCCGGCCTCGGTTGGATCAAGCAGTTCCGCGCGATCACGCGAGACATTGAGAACTCGGGCGCAGATCTTTCAGAGTTAATTACCGCCTTCGAGGCGGCCGAGCTTCAACTCGATACCGACAAAATCCTCGGCGAATCCCTCGAACTTTCCGGTAATGTCGTACTGGGTATGCAGTTTGTGCCGGGGGAGCCGATTGGCAATCCAGACGGCGAACTGCCCGAATATATCGTTCGCAACGCGATCGCCGATGAGAACATCGGTGACCCGACCGGTCAGTTCCCGCTCCCCAGTCAGACCATCCTGGCGGTACCACCCGTCCCCGTGATCGGGGACAAAGCGAGTGCCATCGGCCATCTCGTCGCCTCGCTGGATGTGGATGGCGGCGTGCGCTTTGAACCGCTGGTGCTGGAGCATTTCGGCGCTTTTTATCCGTCGCAGGCACTGCTCGTTGCCGCGGCCTATCACAACCTTGGACCGGGAGATATTCGCGTCAACCTCGGTGACAGCGTCGAACTCGGTAACCTCAAAATCAAAACCGACACCTTTCTCAACCTCAACAGTTTTTTCTACAGCGAACGCGAAGGTGGCCGCGCGCCGTTTGACGTTTACTCGTTCTACGACGTGCAGCAGGGTGAAGTCCCGGTCACGAACTTCAAGGACAAAATCGTTTTAATCGGAGCCACCGCATTCGGTGTCGGTTCGACGCTACACACGCCTGTCGGCGACGTCGGCGGCCCCGTACTGATTATGGCGCACACCGTCGCCAGTATTCTGAACGAGGATTTTTTTGTCGCCCCGGAATGGTCGGGACTGGTCGAATTTCTGATCCTTATCCTGATGGCCGGTTATCTCATCGGGTTGCTGCCAAAGCTAAACGCCGGGCCAGCGGCCATAGTCAGCCTCACGCTCCTGGTTGTACTGATCGGAACAGAACTAGGGCTGATGATGTCACAGGCCATCTGGCTGAAGCTGATCACGAGCGCGACGCTCCTGCTAATTGGCCATGTGTTGCTGACCACCAAGCGCTTCCTGGTCACGGAGGCCAGCAAGAGACGGCTTGACGTGGATTCCGCGCACAGTAACAAACAACTCGCTTTGCAATTCCAAGAACAGGGTCAGCTGGACATGGCGTTCGAGTATTTCCGACGCTGCCCGGTTGACGAGAACCTCCTCGACGGAATCTATGTGCTGGCGGGCGATTTCGAGCGCAAACGACAGTTCAACAAAGCCGCAGCGGCTTACGAGTACATTGCCAGCAAAGAGCCAAATTTCCGCGACGTCAAAAGCAAGGTCAATCGCGTCAAACAGCTCAACGATACCGTCGTCATCGGCGGCTCGGCAGCCGCAGCCAGCAACGCCAGCACGATGCTTCTTGATGGCAGTATTTCGAAACCGATGCTGGGCCGCTTCGAAGTCGAGAAGGAACTTGGCAAAGGCGCCATGGGCGTGGTTTATCTGGGCAAAGATCCCAAAATCAACCGTACCGTCGCGATAAAAACCATGGCGTTGTCACAGGAATTCGAAGCCGACGAGCTCGATGAAGTCAAAGAACGCTTCTTTCGGGAAGCCGAAACTGCAGGACGCCTTGACCATCCCAACATTGTGACCATCTACGATGTTGGCGAAGAACATGATCTAGCCTTTATCGCGATGGAGTTTCTTGCCGGCTACGATCTGGTACGGCACACCAAACCTGACGACTTGTTACCGTTGCCCACGGTCATGGGAATTATTTTCAAGTCGGCCATGGCATTGGATGCTGCCCATAAACAACATGTCGTCCATCGCGACATCAAACCAGCTAACGTCATGTATGAACCGGAATCGAAGCAGGTCAAGCTGACTGACTTCGGCATCGCCCGCATTACGGATTCCAGCAAAACCAAGACCGGCATGGTGTTGGGAACGCCGTCTTATATGTCACCAGAACAGCTATCCGGGAAAAAAGTCGACGGTCGGTCGGACCTGTTCTCGCTGGGTGTGATGTTTTATCAAATGATCACCGGCAAACTGCCCTTCCACGGCGATTCAATGGCCACACTGATGTACAAGATCGCCAACGAAGAACACCCGCAGCTGGAGTCCTTACGACCCGACCTGACCCAGCAACGTCCGTGTATTTCGGCAATTATCAATAAAGCCTTGGAGAAAGATCCGGAAAAACGCTACCAGACCGGCGCCGACTTCGCGCGCGACATCCAACGTTGCGCGAAACAAGCAAAAGTAGCTGCCTAGAGCGAGCTGCCCACCATGGCCAAAGAGATTATCGAAGTCGCTAACATTTCGGATACGGGGCAGAAACGTCCGCACAACGAGGACAGCGCCGTGACCGACAGCGGTCTGGGCCTGGCCATCGTTGCCGACGGCATGGGCGGTCACAAAGCGGGCGAAGTTGCGAGCGCGATTGCCGCACAGTTGATCTTAAACGAGGTGACCGCCAAAGCCGGACGACTCGATCCTAATGAAAGTGCCGATGCCAGCGGACTATCGCACGCCTCCATCATCGTCAGAGATGCCATCAGCCGCGCCAATTCGGAAGTTTATCGCACCGCACAAGAAGTCCCTCAGTGTCAGGGTATGGGCACTACCGTGGTCGTGGTTTTCTACCACAAAAACCGGGTCAGTATTGCGCATGTCGGCGATTCGCGCGTTTATCGTATGCGCGGGCACGAATTTGTTCAAATCACCCACGATCACTCACTCATTCAGGAACTCATCGACAGGGGCTTCTTCACGCCCGAAGAAGCGGCAGCAAACACCCCGAGGAACCTCGTGACCCGAGCGCTCGGAATAGAATTGAGTGTCGAGGTTGATGTGCAGGAACAGGAAGCGGAACCGGGCGAAATCTACCTGCTCTGTTCCGACGGCCTGAATGATATGGTCGCTGATGAGGAAATTCACTTAACCCTAAGTAACTATACTGCTGATCTTGTAGAAGCGGCCCA
>CAXGUU010000090.1:0-11389 GCA_964012875.1 uncultured bacterium | reverse complement strand
GGCGAACCCAGCCAGAATTTTATCCTGATAAAGGCGCCGCACTTTTCGGGCGTTCCCTTTCAGTACCGTGTCGCCCATGGAGACCTGACCGTCACCGCCGATGACGACCCGGTTATCCCGACGGACGGATAGAATTGTGGTGCCGTGAAACACGCCTGGAACTCTGATGGGCAAAGCGCGGATTGTACACGAAGGGCGCTCGCCCAATGTGCGCTCAGCATCAGGAAATATGGCCGGGCGTATTCCGCGCCCGACCAAAAATGTTTGTATTCCGTGCTGATGAGCACGCTACGGTTCAGGCCCGCGTTGTTTCGGGCTCATTGAGGGGCGTCATTCTTTGCTGTTGCTCCTGAAAAACCACCAGACAAGACACAACGAGCACAGTTTGTGCGTTCAAAATAGGCCAGGATCAACGAAGTCAGGTGGTCTTTCAGACGCCACCCAACTTCTTAATCCAGTTTTCATTGGGCTGAGTCCATTTTTGCGTCTAAACGCGTGCATGCCGGCTGATGCAGCAGTGCTACATGACACTCATTATGCCTTGTTTGGCCACAAAACTGATTCCAGCAGCATTGTAGGACGAACGATCAACAGCCCCTAATTCTCATGCCGCTTTCGTGCGCGCGGATGCGCCGCGTCGTAGACCTGTGCCAGATGTTGAAAATCGAGATGCGTATAGACCTGTGTAGTGCTGATGTTCGAGTGCCCCAACAATTCCTGAACCGCACGCAAGTCACCCGATGACTCAAGCATGTGACTGGCGAAAGAATGCCTGAGCATATGTGGATGCACGTCGCCGTCGACGCCGTACCGTCTTGCCCACTTCCGCAGCCTCTGCTGCACGGCGCGAGCCGTTAGCCGCTTACCACGCTGGTTCAGAAACATGGCTTTGGCGTCGCCATCATCTCTGCGTATCCCCAACCACCCACGAACTGCGGCCAGCGCGTGTCGTCCCACCGGAACGTCCCGCTCCTTACGGCCCTTGCCAAGCACTCTCACCTGACCCGTCTCAAGATCCAGATCGGCCAGGTCCAGGCCGACCAATTCCGACACGCGAAGCCCACTCGAGTACAACAGTTCCCACATTGCCCGGTCACGAACGTCGATGGGTTTATCTGCATCCTGCTCCAGCAAATGCGACATCTGGTCGACATCGAGCACACGAGGGAGCTTGCGTTCACCTTTCGGTGGGCGCACACCCACAGTCGGATTTGTTCTCAGCGTTCCGTTAGCACACAAATGTTTAAATAGTGAACGTAGCGCGGACAGCACGCGTGCAAGCGAGCGGCCATGGGCGCCGGCCCTGTGTTTTTCAGTGACGTAATGGCGGATCAGGTTTGCGTCGACGTCATGCCATGCCTCTATTTCAAGGCTGCGCAGATAAGATTCGAATTCAGCGACGTCTCGCTGGTAGGCTTTTCGCGTATTTAAGGAACGGTGAACGAGGGTGCTGAGATAAGCTTTAATATCGTTCGCGATACCCGTAGCCATCACACAAGTGCTACGGCGCCGCTGTGCGTTTGACCCAGGGGTCGACGACAAGGGCGACGATGTCGCACAAGTACGTGAGGAAATCGGTCGCCATATCCTGCTGGTAACGCTGATGATCGCGACTCGCTATAATCAGTACGCCGCTCCAGCCACTTCCCGACAAGGGCATGATTGCCGCAGACAGGACCTGGGACTCCTGAAACAGCTGCATAGCCAAACCATCCGGCAGCACTCCGCATCGCGGACTGCCCCCGGCGACCAAGTCGCCAAACGCATCGCGGCTCGCCGGGTCGAATTGCGGGACTTCGTGTGCTTCCACCGAGGTGGCGGACGCAAAAATTCGCGTGGCCACAAACTCAGCGCCGAACTCACTCCCAAGACAACTTTCGAGCTGCTCGAAAATCGATTGCGGGCCAGCAGCGTTCATCAACCTGATCACCAGAGCGTGAATGTTGGCATTGAGGACCTCGTTCTGCCGCGCATTCGCCACCAGCGCATCGAGTTGGCGGCGATGAGTCGAATTTTCGTTACGCAGCAGTTTTACCTGCCGCTCCAGAAGCGAAGTCGCTTCTCCGCTGCCATGGCTCAACGACAGCTCGCTGAGGAGTTCCGGGTGAGCATCGAAAAACTCCGGATGCGCGCGCAGGTAGACAACGACATCGCCCTCGTCTACCAAGCTGGTTTCGCTTCGATCAGCGCTGCCAACAGTCGTCATAGCTCAATGCTTCCTTCAAATACGAATGTCGCCGGACCCGTCATGGTCATTCGCTCCGTCTGGTTGTCCGGCCAGGCGATCGCGAGCTCTCCGCCGGTCAGTTCCACCGTTGCGCGATCGCCAAGAACGCCCCATCTTCGGCCGATCGCCATGGCAGCGCAAGCGCCAGTGCCGCAGGCACGCGTTTCGCCAACGCCCCTTTCAAACACGCGCAGACGAATATGGTCGGGCGAGACGATTTGCATAAAGCCGACATTAACGCCCTGCGGAAACAGCTCCGAAGCCTGAACCGCAGTACCGATTGTAGCCACCGCGGCAGTTTCAACATCATCTACCTGGATCACTGCGTGCGGGTTGCTCATTGATACCGCGCCAAAGCTGAGCGGTCCGGATGCAAATTCCGCCTCGTAACGCGCAGCGTAGGCCGGTCGGGAAAGGGGGATTTGCTTCGGCTGAAACCGGGGCATGCCCATATCCACACTGACCGCTTCATCGGAATCGATTGTGAGCTCGTAGGTTTCGTCGTCAATCTCAATCGACACACTGTCCGTGATCTCGCCGGCACGCCTGAGGTAGACAGCTATACAGCGAATGCCGTTGCCGCAATGCTCGGCCTCGCTACCGTCTGCATTAGCGACCCGATAGCGCGCTGCCGCACTTGCGTCATCCGCTGGCAGCAGGAACAAGATTTGATCGCAACCGATACCAGTCCGGCGGTCGGCTATGGCCGCCAGGATTTGCGGCGAGAGTTCATAGGCGTGCTCACGCTCATCGATAACGACAAAGTCGTTACCGAGTCCGTGCATTTTGGCGAAAACAAGATTCATCTCGTGGGTTTCGGTGCAGTCGCAGTGGCGTCTTCGCCGGCTATGTGAATAGTTGAGGTTGGAAATGCGCATTCAGCACCGGCCGCCTCAATGATCTGGATAATTCGTAGTAGGACATCCTGTTTAATCGCGTGATAGTGCGCCCACGCCGTTGTCCTGGTGAATGCGTAAACAAAAAAATCAAGCGAAGAGGGAGCAAACGCGTTGAAGTTAACTATCAAAGTTTGGTCGACGTCGATTTCGGGATGTGCTCTGAGCATCGCCTCCACGTCGCTGACCACGGACTCCATGCGGGCGGCGTCAGCATAGCGGATACCAATCGTTTCATAAATTCTACGGTTGGTCATCCGCGAGGGATTCTCGACAACAACCTGGGCGAAAACTGCGTTCGGTATGTACAACGGCCTTTTATCGAAAGTTCTGATGACGGTTTGACGCCAGCCGATACGCTCTACCGTACCTTCAATTTCGCGGTCAGGGGAGCGCACCCAATCGCCGACACTGAATGGCCTGTCGAGGTAGATCATCAGGCCGCCAAAAAAATTGGCGAGCAAGTCTTTTGCAGCAAAACCGACAGCGATGCCACCGATCCCGCCAAACGCGAGGACGCCGGAGATGCTGTATCCCAGCGTCTGCAGGATAACCAATACGGCGGTGATGATGACCGAAGCCCGCAACAGCTTGGCCGCCGCTTCGGTCGCCGCACGATCGACGGTAAAACCGACGCGCTGTCGTTCCTCTAGATAGGAGCTCTGGACGCGCGAGATAAGCCGCACCAGAAACCAAGCCAGCACCACAATGACGCCGACATCCCGAATCGGATCGACCGCGGCGAAGATGGCAGCAGTTTTCGTGATTTGGGCAACGGCCATCGCATAAGCCAGACCGAGCAACCAGATGATGACCCGCAGCGGCGCACCGATCGCATCGATGAGGGTATCGTCCCAATAGTTGCTGGTGGTTTCAAGACGCCCGCGAAGCCCCGACAGAAACTGCCGCTGGAATAAATCGACGCAAAGCGTTGCGAACACGACGATGAAAACCTGAATCATCCAGGATTCCTGCTCAAAACCAGTCATCATGCTCTGCCAACTATCGTCGTTCATCGGAATGTCAGGGGCTCAATGCCAATCTTTTGGATTTTTCCTGCGGCGATAACTATTCGTGAATTATGACAAATACCTGGCCCACTTGCGGCATAAACCGGATCGCCTGCTAGCGCAGACGCCGAACTTCGAAGCCATCCTGCTCAAACATCTCAAGCAGTCCTCGTGTGCCAGCCAGGTGTAATGCGCCCACGGCAATAAACCAGCCGCCGTCGCGGACATCTTCGCCCAGGCGCGCAAACATCTTTCCATTGCGCTCCCACAGCAGCGCGTCCATGAATGACTCCCGGTGATCAACCACATGGCGCATGGACAAGCGGTACAGGCCAGCCAGGTCCTCTGTGCCGTAGAGTTTAATCATTGATTCGAGCTCCGCTTGAACAATTTCATAGTGGCATACCGTTTCGCGCAGCATTTGTACCTGGTCATCGACAGAAATGGATTCGAAAATATCGACTTGCTCAGCGACGGTTTCGATCCCCCGGATGTCGAGCCCCTTGGCCTGTGCCTGCTCCATCAGCTGAATATCCATCGGCACATTGGACTGGCCTGGGGGTAAACTGAGTGTCGTAAAAACAGCCCAGGGCTTCATCTGCCGGAGCAGCGCATCCGGCACACCATAACGGGCGATCCGTTTGGCCGTGTCGGCAAAGAGCTCGGCGCCGACCAACGACTCCAGATTATTGCCGTCAGTAAAAAACATTGACGTCTGCAACTGTAGCATCGCGCTAGCGCCGAGAACCACTTCCATCGCGAACGCCGTGTACTGATCGATTAGGGGGATTGCGTTGTTGGCCACGGCCATCACTCGCGCATCACCGATATGCATTGTGCCGACGATCAGATTCTTCCCGCCTGTAGGCGAAATCAGTTCCCAAATGAGACCCTCGTCAAAGCGCGAAAGCTCAACAGCCGATACCTCACGACTGGGCAACGGTTGGCATTCGAGTGCCAGAGCCTGCTCAACAGCAGCCACGGGCAATAGGATGACGAACAGCGCGATTAGATTCAGCCATCGGTTCATGGCCAATAATCCAATTGAGAACACCGAACCCGCACGTTGCCGCCCGTCAGCGTGGGAAGCTGTGAGGTTGCAGGCTTCCGCTGGACTCATGACAGCAGATTATCGTCGCCTAAGCCAAGTTCAGGGAATTGGTTTTTTTGCTCGAATCGCGTCTTTAGTGTCCGCCACCTGGCTGATTGCTGAAGCGTGGCAAGATCTGACCTTGGGTCGTGCCCGTGCAGGCGCATCAACCGAGCCTGGGTCTGTGGAAATTTTTCCGCTCCGAGTGCATCGATGATCGCGATGCTCGCAGCACGATTGTTGCAAACCAGAAGCACGTCGCAGCCCGCATGCAGTGCAGCGCGCGCGCGGACGTCATATCCACCTGCCGCCGCCGCGCCCTCCATGCTCAGGTCATCACTGAAAACGACACCGGTGAATCCCATTTGTTCACGCAGGACGTTTTTGATCCAGAAGTCAGAAAATCCGGCGACCCGACCGTCGATGTTCGGATACAGTACGTGCCCCATCATCAGGCCTGGAATCCCGGCCCGCACCAGCATGCGAAACGGCACCAGATCTGATTGTTCGAGGTCGGTCAAATCGCGACCGTCTTCGGGAAGCTCGTGGTGCGAGTCCTCCGCTACGCTACCGTGCCCTGGAAAATGCTTACCGATTGCTGCCATACCGATAGCGCTCAACGCGGCGGAGTAGGCCTGGCCGAGGTGAGCGACAACCTGTGGATTACGGTGAAAAGCACGCTCGCCAATGACTGCGCTGTGTGCATTGAACAGGTCCAACACGGGCGCGAAGCTGAAATCGATACCGACAGCTTTAAGCTCGCTGCCCATCATCCAGGCATGGTCGGAGGCGGCGGCAAGTCCGGCATCAGCGTCCTGATCATAAATCTCACCAATTGCGGCCAGTGGTGGCAATTCGACGAATCCGTTCCGGAATCGCTGCACTCTTCCCCCTTCCTGATCGACTGCAACCAGCAGACGGGGTGTTCGGAGGCGGTGGATATTGGTGACGAGCTCGCCAACCTGCATCGGGTCCCGGAAATTCCGCGCGAACAGAATGACGCCGCAGATGAGCGGATGGCGTAAAAGCTCCGCATCCTCGGCGCTCAACGATTCGCCTTCGATATCGATCATCAACGGGCCGAGCATTTGCCAATGGCACCCTTCGAAGTGGCTTCAAAAAACAGACGCAATCCAAGAATTTTGCGACCGCTTCTAGTATACGCGTCCGATCATCGGCTCGGCGATTGCTGCGACCAGCGGTCCCGCAAATGGTCACCAAGTAAACTGACCGCGAGAACCACACTCATTAGCGCCATACCTGGCACAGCAACGAAGTAAGGTGCGATCAACATGAACTGCGAACCATCACGAATCATGCTGCCCCATGACGGTGCCGGCGCTTGAATACCAAGACCAAGAAACGACAGTCCCGCCTCAGCAACAACAACGGCAGCGAAACTGAACGTCGCTTCGACCAGCAGCGGCGCCGAGATCAACGGCAGGATATGCTGTCTCGCAATTACCAGTGCCGGTACTCCGAGTGCATCGGCCACGGCGACATAGTCACGCTGTTTCTGACTTAAGGTCTGCGCCCTAGCAATGCGCGCGAACCCGACCCAACCGACAGCAACCAGCGCGATCGCGAGATTGTCGAGCCCGGGCCCCAGCAAACCGGCGAGGGCAATAGCCAGCAACATCCCGGGGAAGGCCAAAGCGACATCGATAATGCGCAGGGTAATGACATCAATCCACCCGCCGAGCCAGGCCGCGGCAATTCCGAGGGTCGCCCCGATCAGAAACGAGACAACGACAACAACAAGCGCCAGCAAGAGCGAGTAACGCGCACCGATTGCAACGCGGGCAGCAAGCGAACGACCTAGTTCATCGGTGCCTAGCCACTGGTGACTGCCGGGCGGGGTGAGTATGTCAGGCAGACTGACGCTCGTCGCTGCGCTCTCGGCGAGCGGGCTTATTAAGGCGACCACCGTCCACGCGAGCATCACGCCGAGGGCCGAGACGGTGCTACGCTTCACGTCGTCTGACCGATTCGGGGGTCAAGCCACCGATAGACGATTTCAGTGAAGTTGTTCAGCAGAACATAGGTCACGCTGATTACCAGTACGCTGGCCTGCACTACGGGATAGTCTCGGCGGTGGATCGAGTCGACGAGCAATTGTCCAAGACCCGGCCATCCAAACACCGCTTCGGTTATCACGGCGCCGCCAAGAAGCGCGCCGAGCTGTAAGCCAATAACGGTCACAATGGGCAGCGCGGAATTTCGCAAAGCGTGCAGAAGCCGCTGATAAGGCCATAGGCCACGTGCCTTCGCCGCCTGCATGTAGGGTTGATCGAGAGTATCCAGCATGACCGCGCGCGTCATGCGCGCGAGCAAGGCCGCCATGGAAAGACCAAGCGTGAAAACCGGAAGAATCAAGGCGCCCGGATCTTCCGCACCACCAGCAGGCAACCACTTGAGGACGATGGCGAAAAGCCAGATGAGCATGGGACCGAGGACGAAGTTGGGCACGGCAAGTGCGAGTAAAACCAGCACCATGCTCGCGCGGTCGGCAAAATAACCCTGCCGGCAAGCTGCAACGATACCCACCGGTATACCGACTGCGATGGCTACCAGCAGCGCGCACGACGCCAGCAGTGCAGTGTAACGGAGATGGAACCGTACAAGCCCTCCAACCGACTCCCCAGTAATGAGAGATTGGCCAAAATCAAACCGTACGGCGCCGGTAAAAAAGCTTAACCATTGCATAAGCAACGGTCGGTCAAGTCCGAGCTGTGCCCGCATCGCTCTGCGGTCAACTGTAGCCGCATATTCCCCAAGCAGGATATCCACCGGGTCGCCGGGCACAGCATGAATCAAGGCGAAAACGACCGTAGTCACGGCAGCAACCGTGAAGACGCTTAAGGTCAGCTGCACGCCAATGTTCAAATCCGCTACCCGCATGGCGTGACTTTAACGCAAACACGTTAAAATCGGGCCATGCCGAAATATGACTTTCCTGATGAAAATTATCCGGGCGATACGTGGATCAGCGCAGGATCCGAGCGCATCAATGTCGCCGTTCGTAGCGCAGGATTGGTGCTCGTAGTCGTCGGTTTCGTCGTCCCGCTTTGCGTGATGTACGGCGCATGGGCTTGTACGACAACCCCGCCAAAATTGAGAGTTTTGCCGCGGCGGTTGACCTAGCCTGTACCTGCGCGGCGACGCCCACGATCATTTCGACTTGCCCATACGGATTGGACACGAACCGCGTGCCCTTGGTGATTAAGGCTGCTTCCGTCTGCAACAACTGCGTTGTTGACCAACGATGCCGCAAACATCCTCACCGATACCAGCCTTCTCCGCTCGTCGCGATACGCGAGTCCCTTTTTGCGTCGGTCCTCAAGGAACTGGAATCCGCTACTAACGGCGAAGTGTTCAGGGCGCTGTAACAGCCCGGGTCGATCCTGCCGCAGGCCGCGTCTGTCCGGAAGCGTGTTCACGCTGCCTCCAAAAAGCGGGTACAGGGTCGTCAGTTGTTCCGTCGGCTCAGCGCTGCTGTCGCCGGTGATCCCCGCCGTCAGACGCTTTAACAGGCTCGGCGGCTGCGCCGGGTTATCAAGCTGAGCGCCGACGCTGGCAGGTGATGTGAGCACCGTGTTCTGCATAATTCGTCTTCCAATCCGCTGCAATCGCCGGACCGGTGACAACCGCTATCCAAGTTATCGACGGGAACGTGAAGGGCTTTATTGCCAGCAGCCCCGGACTTGCCTGACGTGTCGCTGGCACGACGCAGTGCTGGCTGCCGCGGCGCCGGACCCGGTTTCCGGGCGCCACCGTGACGTTTGAATTCGATCCGGCGCGCCGATTTGGGATCAGTTTTCGAGGCGAGTTTCAGATACTTGTGACGCCACGCCAAGCGCGGTGGCGGGCTCGAACTACTCTGAAATGATAACCGGAGTCCCAGTTTCGACCCGCGCGAATAATTCAATGACGTCGTTGTTATGCATCCGAATACAGCCACGGGAGCCTGGTGTTCCGAGCACCGTGTCGTCCGGCGTGCCGTGGATATAGATATATCGCGATTTCGAATCCCGTTTACCGCCGGCGTTGTAGCCAGGCTCAAGACCCGACAACCACAGAATTCGGGTCAGTATCCAATCGCGCCCAGGCTCGGCGGCGGCCAGTTCCGGCGAGTAGATCTCGCCGGTGGCCCTGCGACCGATAAATACGGTACCAGGCGCGCTACCCGCACCAATCTTTTCGGCAATCTCGTGTCGCCCGCGCGGCGTACATTCGCTGTCCTCAACTTCACCGGCTCCATTACGCGACGAGGATATCGTGTAGCTGACCGTCCGCCCCTCAGCGTCAAATACGGTCATGCGCTGGCTTGAAATGTCGACTTCAATACGGGCGACACTGGTGTTCATCATGGTCTCCGGTAGGTGTCTGCCAGGGCTGCGAAATGACCATCCTCATTGGTTGAGTAGCCGACGATGTTTGCGCGCGTTACAACCAGCTGATCTTCGTACCACAACGGGATGAATGGCAAATCGTACAGCAGCAACTCGGCTATTTCGCGGTAATGCTCCGCCGCGCGGGCCAAACTCTGCTCGCGCTCGGCGCGCTCGATCAAGGCATCCACGGGCTTGCTCAGGTAATGACCCCGATTGGCGCCGGCGGGCGGCGCTGACGTCGAGTGCATGGCGTAACGGAAAATGTCCGGCAGTTTCAAGCCAACCCAGGACAGCCCATACGACTGAAACCGCCCGGACTTGATGTCGCCGTAGAACGTGCCCCATTCATGGCTCGCTACGGTGACTTCTATACCAACGTCCCGTAGCTGGTCCTGAATCACCACTGCAATTCGTTGCCGGAACCGGTCGCTGGAGGTCTTGTACTCCATGCGCAGGGGTCGGTCCAGGCCACCCGCCTCAGCGAGCAATGCTCGGGCGCGCACCGGGTCGAAGTCATATCCGGTCAGCCTGTCATGGCCCGCCCAGTGCTCAGGTGGGAAAAACCCGCCGGCAGGCCTCGCGGTACCGGTGAAAACATGCTCGATAATAGCGGACCGGTCGATGGCATGCGCAACCGCCTGCCGAACAGCGCGTTTACCGGTAACGTCATCAGTCCAATTAAAGCCCAGATATGAAAACGTAGAGCCCGCGGTCCGCTGCACCGTAACGTCCGGCTGTTGCTCGAGCCATCTGAACAGTTCAGGTGAAAGCCCGCCCTGAAGCAAGTCAAGGTCACCTGATACCAGTCTCAGCACGCGCGCGGTCACATCTTTGATGACGACAAAGCTCACAACCTGGCCGTCGCGACGGCGTAATAGCTCAACACCACCGCTGTGCGTGCGCTTGACTATCGAAAAATCGCCGGAAAAAACCCGCGGCTCTCCTTTTTTAACATCTGACGCCGACATGATTCCGATCACCAGTGTTGCCGGAAACAACGCATCAGGTCGATGTAAGAAGAAATCGATGTGGTGCAAATCGATGGCTTCGACGCGCAGGATATTGGAGAGGCTCTTACGGTGCGGAGAAGCACCACCCGGATCGAGAATCGAGCGGTAAGTAGCGGTTACATCTGCCGCGCTGATCTGGTCGCCATTTGTGAAACGCGCCCCGTTCACCAACTCGAACCGATAGTGCGTGTTCGTCAGCCTCTCCCAGCTCGCGAGTTCGGGAATTGGCATCGCCCGCTCGTCGAATGCAACCAGCGGGCGGTAGAGCAAGCGCGCGATGCGATCGGAAATCGCATCGGTAACAAAACGTGGGTCCAGTTCTGAAGGTGCGGTCGCGATTCCAAAGCGAATTGCATCATGTGACTGCTCGGCACAACCGGTAACTACAGCCAGGGGAATTAACAGAGAAGCGAGAAATCGTCTCCCCTCCGCAGCCAAAAACGTGGGCAACGCCACCACCATCAGCTCCGTTCGAAATAAGCCATGGACTCAACGTGAGCAGTGTGTGGAAACATATCGAGAATTCCGGCTTCGACCAGCCGAAATCCCAGCTGATGGCAAATTGTATTGGTGTCGCGGGCCAGCGTGACCGGATTGCAGGAGACATAGACCAGCCGCTCGACAGCAGAGAAATCCGCATGGGCCAGCAACTCTGCGGCACCGGCACGAGGCGGGTCGAGTAGAACCTTGTTGTGACCCGAAATTTTGAGGGCCGCGATCGCAATCGGATCGGCAAGATCTGCGCACGCAAATCCAGCCGTT
>CAXGUU010000089.1:0-11410 GCA_964012875.1 uncultured bacterium | reverse complement strand
AAAGACCGCACGGGAATCGCCATTTCTTCATGGCGGGTAAGGCGCTAGAAGCGTAAAAGTACTGTCAACGACGTTATGTGGTTGCTCGCGTCATCCCGCTGCTCGCGGCGAACCAGCTGATTCATGTATCCAACTTCGGCCCGCGCATTCGGCGCCAGGCGATACCCAACTCCGACGAACACGCGATTTTGGTCAATGCCACCATCGGCACCCCAGTCTGTGTCGTTAAGGTTGAGAAACAATTCGTCCCACAACGACCAGTACCATCGCGGGTGTTGGGCAAAGGGGCGTGTCAGTTTCACAAACTGGCGCAAGCGCCACCCGGTGTCGTCCGCACCTTCTATGGTGCGCTGTTCCACGCGCGAGCGAGATGCCAGTGAGAACCCCCACAGCGGTTCTGCGCGGCTCCAGGTCAACTGCTGAAAAATACGGTGTTCGATTACGTTGTCCCGCTGCTGCGGCGGATCATTTGGAATGTAGCCATAGCCCATCCACAGTACGGCACGCTCAGCGATACGATACCCTAAGGCGGCCCGCACGATGCCCTGATTAAAGCGAGAGCTATCGTCGTTAAACCGGCCCTGCCCTTCGAGCCAGTATTCGACATTGTCGTGCGGTTCCGCCAGAGCGCCGGTTGCAATCACCGCGCCCCATGTCTGCCAGTCCTCCTTGGCAACCACGGACTGGCACATAAAACTGAGCAAGAGGATGGAAAGCACCCGGTGCATGGCGGGTAATCCCGATATCAAAGTCACAGAAAATTCCAATTTACAGTCAGGATCCGATGCCGCCTTCTACTGGCGCCAACGCTATTGCAACCTGAGCTAACGTTTGAACAGGCCGATGATGCTGGCTTTTTCTATAGTGTGAAAATTCAGATAGAAGCCGACGATCGCGGCAGAGGTATCAGCCGTCACAGGAAGTTCTTTCAAATCCACTGCGTAAACATTAAAAATGTAGCGATGGATGTTCGTGCTTTCCGGCGGGCAGGGTCCGCCGTAGCCAGGCTTGCCAAAATCAGTGCGGACTTCTAGTGCGCCGGCCGGCATCTTGCCTGCATCGGGATCGCCGGCACCCACTTCGAGGGCGCGGGTGGTGGCGGGAATATTGCACACCACCCAATGCCAGAAACCTGATCCGGTCGGAGCGTCGGGATCAAAGCAGGTGACGGCAAAACTCGCAGTGCCATCGGGCACGCCGTCCCATGACAGCTGCGGTGACAAGTTCGCACCGGTACAGCCAAAACCGTAGGCTTCCGACAGAATGTGATCCGTTCCGAGCAATTCCCCCTCGTTAAAGCTCACGCTGCTTACAGTCATAGTCATTTCTTCGTAACTCCAAATATCCGGATATTTTGTGAAAATGCTCAGACTGGTCCCTTGCGCAGGCCAGCCTCGATCATTAGTGGCATGACTTTTTTGCCGAAATAGTCGAGCTCCTCGTAGTAATCGAGCCATGCCAGGATCAGGCCCTCGACGCCAAGCGCGTTCAGTTCAAGCATCTTGTCGACCACCTGTTCAGGCGTGCCGACCAGTGGATAACCGCCCCAGCCCGCAATAAAACGCTCCCCGAACTGCTTGATCTGCTCATCAAACGAACCGCTCTCCATGCCGAGTAGGGCCATGACGTTGTTGGCCGCTTCCCAGTCACCTTCATCGACGATGCGTTGATACAGCGCCTGCGCCTCCTGCTCGCTATCACGGCAGCACACAAGCGCATAACTCATGACGCCACACTGCCGCTGATAGCGCGCCGCACGCGCATGGATGTCGCTGACCAGGTCACCGGCCTGTTCAGCGGTCGCGATGGTAATGAAATTGAAATCGCACTCGCGCGCCGAAAACTCGCGGCCATCTTCGGAGTTGCCGGCATTCAGCAGCACCGGATGTGGTTGCTGCACCGGTTTCGGCGACAGATATCCCTGTTTGATCTCGAAATACGGACCGGCATGATCGAAATCCTGCTCCGTCCAGGCGCGCCGAACACAGGTCAGCCAGTCGCTCGCCATGGCGTAGCGTTGTTCGTGTGGCAATTGCTCGCGGCCGAACATTTCGATCTCAGGCCGGAACCAGCCGCAGACGATGTTGAGGCCAAAACGGCCGCCTGAAATGTTGTCGATACTGGCGGCCTGCTTGGCCGCAAACAGGGGATGCACCGTCGGTGTGTGCGAGGTGGCGCAAACCATGATGTTTTCGGTATTGCAGGCCATCGCCGTCGCCCAGGTATAGACCTCAAGATTGTGCGCGTTGAACTGGGTTGTGCCGCCGAAATGCTTCCAGCGGCCAACCGGCACCAGTAGTTCGAATCCGAGCTGATCGGCCCGTTTGGCGATCGCAACGTTGTGCTCGTAGGTGGGCTCGAAGGTCGTCTCGGCATGGGTCATAGTGCAGCCGTTCGAACAATTGGCGCCGAAGATGCCGAGTTTTAGGGCGTTATCGTTGTAGACCGGTACATGGTCGCGACGCCACTGGCCGACGTCATCAGGGTGGGCGGGTTGGGAGGTGGTCATTCTTTTTGTCTGCTGAGTCAGTACAGGCGTCGTCAAACATCGCTCGGAATTTTTTACCGGCCGCTCGAGGTGCGATCTTACTGTGACGAGTCTTCGTGTGCGACACCAAAACGCGCCGCCAGTGCTGGCGTGAACGTTATATCAAGAACCCAGGCAATGATCAGAGTCACGGCTGCGAGCAAGCCAAATTCGATTTGAGATTTGAGCTCGCCACTGATCAGCGTGATGAATCCACAGCCAAGTGCGATCGTCGTGAAGGTAACCGGCCTCAGTATCTGGGCCAGCGTCATGCGGATGGCAGCGTGGCGCGAAGGCGTTGTACGCGCGTTCGCTTTAAGGCGGGCAAAAAAATGAATACTGTCGTCAACGGCAATCCCTAAGACAACGGATGCGACCAGGCTTGTCGTCAGGTTCAAAGTGACACCGCTGAAACCAAGGATGCCGAAAAACGCGAGTATCGGCAGCACGTTCGGAATCAAGGCGAGTGTCCCGAGCCTGATTGAACGAAACATGAGCATCAGGACCACGTAGATGGGGATCAGCGCCGCCAGTAAGCTCAGGACCTGACCGCGTGTCACCGAATCGAGTGTACGGGCAATGACGTGGGAACTGCCGGTCACGTAGCCTCTGTAGCCTTCAGGCAAACGCTCCAGACGTCCTTCTATTCGGTCACTCAAAGCATTCAATTCCGCGCTTGCAACAACATTTGCCCGTACCTGCAGCAACGAGCTGTTAAACCCCGGCTCGGCGAAACGACTCACTTCTTCGCCGCCACCAAGCAGGATCAGATGACTGATAACCCCGGCCGATGCGGGTACCGGATCATCATCGACTAGGTCGGGCGCCAGGGCTCGCTCAAGTACGCCGACGTAGTCGAGCAGGGTATACACGCCGCCAACTTCCGACTGATGCTGCAACCACGATTTCAGGCGTTCGATTTCGCGCAATGCTGTCGGTGTCTTGAACACGTCCTGGGATGGACCTTCGATCACGACCTGCAACGGAACAGCACCGGAAAACACCGAACTCATCCGCTCGAAATCCACCCGTACGGCGTTATCGGGGGCAAAGTTGTCGAGGTAGTCCGTACTGACTTCGATTTGCCCGGCACCGACAACAGCGGCCACTACCGCAACTGCACCGGCCGTCAGTAACAGTCCGCCGCGATTCGTCGCAAGGTTTGCGAGCGGCCCGGACCATGACGCGAGATCGCGCGGGTCCCGCTCCAACTTAAAGTGACCATCGCGGCAGACCTGTAAACCCGCCGGTACTACAAGAAGTGCACCGAGCCAGGCAAGCACTGTCCCGAGACTTGCGTAAAGACCGAATATGCGAATCGAGTCGATGCTGCTGATAGTCAGCGACGCGAAACCGATTGCGGTCGTGAGCGCAGTCAAGGTCACAGGTATGGCGCATTCGGAAAGTGCGGCCTTAATCGCCTGCGTTTGATCGCCCAGGCGTCTTAAGTTCCGATCGAAATCACTGACGACATGGATGGCGTAGGCGAAGCCAACAACATAGATCGTTGGCGGTAAGATCACGGTCACATAGTTCAAGGAATGCCCCGCGGTCTGAAATGCCAGCAGTGTCAGCACCAGCGCGATTGCGTTGCTGACCAATGGCAGGACCACGCCGTGCCAATGGCGAAAACCAGCTGCGACCACGATAAGCGTTGCAATGACCGCCAGCGGCATCACCCTGAACAAGTCACGCAACAGTAGCCGGCTGATTTCGAGCCGCACATACAGCGGGCCCGAAAGGTATTGTTCGATGCCACGGGCTTCGGCTTTGGACATCGCAGCAATTTCTGCAACAAGTTCGATCAGGGCCCGCGCCGACAGACGGGGATCAAAATGAACCGCCAGCATCACGCCCGTGCCATCACGGGCCACGAGATACCCGGCATAGAGCGGATCGGCCAAAACGGCATCGCGGATCGCCTCCGCTTCGACAATGTTTTCAGGCGACTCGCTCAAATAGCCACTGACATCAGAATAATCGTCGTACACCTGAACGCGGAGTGCAGTCGCCAAGCTTTCGACCTCATCGACACCGGGTATCTTTTCGATACTGCGCGTCAACCGTTTTAGGGCGGCGAGACGTTCGGGCGTGAACAGGTCAGCCCCGGTCCACGCCACGAGCAGGAGGTCGTCACTAGCATATCGTTCACGAATCGACTCGTAGCGCTCAATCTCTTCACCGCCTCGGGGCAGCAGTGCCCGCACCGATGGATCGACCTCGAGCCGTAATCGACCATCGTGCCAGTCGACCAACTGCGCCGCCGCCCAAAGCGCCAGTAAAATGGCGAACCCAAGGACCAGTTGGGGGCGTCCGGCAGGCCAGAGGAACATCGATGCCAACGCAGGCATAGGCAGATTTGCGAACTGAAGAGCGGTTGAGGGCCTCGAATCATAGCCCGACGCAGTATGCGCGCGAAACGCACCTGTAACGCTCGGCTCAAATCAAGCGGATCTCGCCTCAACAATATCCCGAGTCCCCTCCCGGGTTTGGGTATCGTTTCAATGCCCGCATCGGCAGCAACCGAATTAACGTCGGTATCTAGCTGTTTGGGGGCAACATCTGCACCCCCCGATCGGCGAAAGGGACCTGCGGGGTTGTCTTGCAGGTAACTGAGGTGTCTGCCCGCTACTTCCGAAAACGATTAGCATGCGGTGTTCGCCCACCGAGGAGAAACACAAGTGCGATGCACCCTACTGACATTTTTGATGTCGCTGCTGGCAGTGACACCAGCACTGGCCCACTCACCTCATCACGATCGCGGCAAGCAGGCGCTCGATGTCATCGTTAGCGGCGACAGCGCCGAGGCACTCAAGCGGCTCGACGATATCGCACCGGAAATGAACGCCTGGATTATCGACTTCGCCTATGGTGATGTGGTCTCGCGGCCAGCTCTTGATTTACGTACGCGCGAACTCGCCACGGTCGCGGCCCTGACCACCCTGGGCCACGCTCGACCGCAGCTGCTTGCGCATATCAACGGTGCACTGAACGCAGGTTGTTCCGCCCGCGAAATCGTTGAAGTTATATTGCAAATGGCCGTCTATGCGGGCTTCCCAGCCAGCCTGAACGGTTTGAACGCCGCGCGTGAAGTTTTTACCGAGCGCGGCATCGAAGCGGGCGCCGACCGCTGATACTGTCAGTCGTTTGATTTCACCAGCGCTTCCGGGCGCTGGTGGATCAGTGTTCAAAACGCCGGCGTAAAACTGGAACGCACCATGCGTCACATGTCGCGGTCACCGGCCGTGGACAGGTGCAGTACGATTCGCTTCGACATGCTGTCCCGCTGGTATGTATTGATCACGCCCTGGTAGCAAAGACTGAAAGCGCGCTCATAATGCCAGAAGACCGTACCGAACGAGACAAGGCTAACGGCAGTCCCTGAGTGCCGAGCGCAGGGTCTCAACGATCGTTCCAATCTCATCCGCATTGGCTACCGGCGCCGGCCCGATGGCAATGATGTCGCCGGTGTACCGCAACATGACGCCGCGCTCAAAGCAGGTTTGAAAGACCTCAAGCGCCCTCAGTGAGACGCCATCCTCGCGCGGTTTCAATTCGATTGCAGCAGCGAGGCCAAGATTGCGCACGTCAATCACATTCGGCTCGTCCCGCAGCGCGTGGACGGCCTGTTCAAGAACGGGCTCAATCGTCCGTGCATTGGCGAACATCGCCTGATCCTGATAAGCATCAAGCGTAGCGAGCCCGGCCGCACACGCCAGCGGATGGCCCGAATAGGTGTAACCATGGAAAAACTCGACCAGGTGCTCAGGACCCTGCATGAAGGAGTTGTAAATCTCATCGCTCACGAGCACACCGCCTAAGGGCACGACGCCACTGGTAATGCCCTTGGCAAAAGTGATCATGTCGGGCTGCACGCCAAATCGATCCGGCGAAAACCACTCACCCAAACGGCCAAAACCCGTGATGACCTCGTCGAAAATCAAAAGAATGCCATGCGCCGTGCAGATTTCCCGTAAACGCTCCAAATAGCCCTGGGGCGGCACAATCACGCCGGCCGAACCCTGCATCGGTTCAACGATCACCGCGGCGATGGTCGACGCATCGTGTAGCGCGACGATGCGCTCGAGCTGGTCCGCCAGATGGGCACCCCAGGCCGGCTGGCCCCTGGTAAATGCCATGTGGTCGAGGTCATGTGTGTGTGGCAGGTGATCGACACCCGGCAGCAAGGTACTGGCGAAAGCCTTGCGATTGGCGCTCATGCCGCCGACCGAAATGCCGCCGAATCCTACGCCGTGGTAGCCCCGCTCGCGCCCGACCAGGCGATAGCGACCACCCTCACCGCGGGCCTTGTGGCAGGCCACCGCGATTTTCAGAGCGGTGTCGCAGGCCTCCGATCCGGAATTGACAAAAAACGCGTGGTTAAGGTGATCAGGCGCAACCGCGGTCAGAGCATTGGCCAGTTGAAAAGCCTTCGGATGCTGAACCTGGAATGAAACGGCGTAATCCAGTTCATCCAGCTGGTCTTTTACGGCCTGGACGATGCCGGGATGACGGTGTCCGGCATTCGAGCACCACAAACCCGACATGCCGTCCAGAATGCGCCGGCCATCAGGTGTTTCGTAGTACATGCCTTCTGCCCGGCTGACCAGGCGCGGCTGTTTTTTGAACATGCGATTGGAGGTAAAAGGCAACCACAGTGATTCGAGATCGGGCAGGTCGCCACCGCCGCTACGCAGATACGCCGGTTCATTCATGACTGCTCCCCCGTTACCGCTTGAATTTGGTCGAGGTCAATGGTTCTACGAACCGCGCGCCGATACAAGCCCGAGCTGGTGCCTTGCCCAACTGACGGCGCGGGGTATATCTTCGCTCGCTGTTGCATCAACCTGTGCTCAGGTTACCCACCCATCAGACGCTCAAGGGGGAGTGAATGAACCTTCGATTCGGACTTTTATGGCCGTTCCGCAATCCTGAATTCAATCGCACAACGTGGACGGAACTCTACAGCTCTCATCTCGACCTCATCGCCGATTCCGAAGCGATGGGCTATGACAATGCCTGGCTCACCGAACATCATTTTGTTGACGACGGTTACTCACCATCGCTGCTGCCGATCGCCGGCGCCATCTCGCAGAGGACCTCGCGCATTCGCATCGGCACGTTCTTGATCCTGTTGCCGCTGCAAAATCCGATTCGGGTAGCCGAAGACGCCGCTACCGTTGATGTGATGTCGAACGGTCGGTTTGATCTCGGTGTCGGGCTTGGCTACCGGGTGAAAGAATTCGATGATCAGGGCATCACCGCGGCCAGCCGCGGCCGTCGTATGCGCGAAGGTATCGAGGTTATGCAGCGCCTGCTGAGCGACGAAGTTGTGACCTATGAAGGCAAATACAATCACCTCAAGGAAATTCAGATTGTGCCGCCGTGTGTACAACAACCACACGTGCCCATCTGGGTGGGCGCGATTGCCGAAAAAGCAATCGAGCGGGCGGCCAATATGGGTTGCCACTTCCAGGTCGTTGGGCCGCCGGAAATGGTTGAGATGTATGACGGCTTCCTCGAAGCCGCCGGGCGTAACCCGCAGGATTACAACGCCGCCCAATTGCGCTGGATCCATGTAGCACCCAGTCGCGATCAGGCCTGGGAAACCTGTGCGCAGTCATTACATTACACGGCCACTCGCTATGCGGAATGGTTCGCCGAAGCCAATGACAAACCCGGTGACGATCAGGCCACCACGGGTATTCCCTCCGTGGACGAAATCATCGCCAAGCAGGACTTCGATTTCTTCGGTGAGAAAGCGATGGTCGGCACGCCTGAAGATGTTGCAGAGATGATCGACGAATACCGTAAACGCGGCCGCGTAACGCACCTGGTGTGCGGCATGGCCATGTCCGGACTCGACCCGCACCACATCCGCAACAGCATGCAATTGTTTGCCAATGACGTTATTCCCAAGTTTCGGTAGGCAATTTACGTTTCAGAAAAGGCCCGCATGCGCGGGCCTTTTTTTATGGCAGGTAGCGCCGCTGCTGGGTGAAAGGCCGCTTAATGCTTTATCCTAGACAGGGGACAGATTTATCTGAGAAAGTGGCGGATTGATTCGAGCGCTCAGTTTGCCCGGGCTTTGGCCAACTCGTGATCGCCCGGATAAATCTGCCCTTTTTTCGAACATTGAACTTAGGAGAAGGACCGATGGACCACGCCTGGGACAACGACAAAATTATTCGTGTCGACATGACCAACCAAACGACCAGCATCGAATCGTTTCCGACCGAATGGAAACTACTCGGCGGCCGTGCACTGCTGGCGAAAATTCTGCTGGGCGAATGTGATCCGACCTGTGATCCGCTGGGTCCGGACAACGTCTTGGTCATGGCGCCGGGCACGCTGTCCGGCACCTCGGCGCCGACCTCGGGGCGCCTGTCGATCGGTTGCAAAAGCCCTCTGACCAACGGCATCAAGGAAGCCAATGTCGGCGGCGATCCGGGTCAGGATTTGATGAAACTTGGTTTTCGGGCGATTGTCGTCACCGGACAGCCGCCCAATCGCGATGGCCGTTGGGGCCTGAAAGTTTCCGCCGACGCCGTAGAACTGGTGGCAGCGGACGAGGACAAGGGTCGCTGGAACTATGCGCTGTGCGAAAAGCTCCTCGCCGACCAACCAAAATCAGCCTCGGTGATTTCCATCGGACCTGCCGGTGAGCACATGATGAAAGGTGCTTCGATCGCCTGCACCGATGACGACAAGGCGAGGCGCCCGGCGCGCCAGGCGGCACGCGGTGGGGTGGGCGCAGTGATGGGCTCGAAGTGTCTGAAGTGGGTGTTGATCGATCCGGCCAAAACACCACTCAGGCGTGCCGCGGAACGCAAAGCCTTTGCTGCATACATAAAACAATTCAGCAAGTCCTATCGCGACACGCGCCATGCCAACTTCAAGTACGGTACCAGTGCGGTGGTGCCGGCAGCCAACATGCTGCACACGTTCCCATACAAGAACCGCACCGAAGGCCGCAACCCTGAAGCGGAGAAGCTCGATGGTGCCCGCATCATGGAATCGTTCGAATCGCGCGGAGGCGAGATGCACAACTGCATGGCCGGCTGCATCGTGCAGTGCTCGAACATCGTTCACGACAAGGACGGTAACTACCAGACTTCTGCACTTGAGTTTGAGACGCTGACGCTGCTCGGGTCCTGTTGCGCCATTAATGATTGGGAAGAGGTCGCTGTGCTCGATCGCCTGTGCGATGAAATTGGCCTTGACACTATTGAAACCGGAGCTGCGATTGCGGTCTACATGGATTCCAACGGCATGGAATGGGGCGATGCTGAAGGCGCCAAGCGTTTGCTGCGCGAAGAAATTGCCAACGGCACGGAACTCGGCCACCAGATTGGCGATGGCGCCCTGTCGATTGGGACGGCGCGCAATCACCATCGGATCCCGGTGGCCAAGGGACAGGCCATGCCGGCCTGGGACCCGCGACCACTCAAAGCGACGGGCATCACCTATTGCAGCAGTGCACAGGGCGCTGACCACACGGCTGGTCTCGTTATCGATCCGAAGATTGACGGCGAAGCCGCTGCGGTCGCGTCACAGGAGATTCAGATCGTTAACGCGATTTGTGATTCAACTGGCTTCTGCATGTTCTTAGGGCCCTCCATTGACGAAACACGCCAGTTCTTCACGCCGTTCTTCGGCGAAGAAGTCACCTGTGAAGACGTGGCCGCCATTGGCTGGGAATGCATGCAGGATGAATGGGCCTTCAACGAACGCGCCGGGCTGACGGCGACAGATGACTCAATGGCCGATTGCCTGCGCGACGAAGGCATCGGACCGGATCACGCCATGAAATTTGATGTCCCCGATGACATCGTCAGGATGGTGCGGGAACGCCAGCCGGCGACGGAGACTTTCTTCTCAAAATCGCCTGCGGGATAAGTAATCGCGGGCGCCGGTCAGACTGGCGCCCCGCCGCTGCCATTGAGTTCTTCGAGAAAAATCTGGCCGTAGCGCTCGAGCTTGGCTTGCCCGACGCCGACCACGTCGAGCATTTCACCGGGCGTACCCGGTTTGCGATTAACCATGTCGCGCAGGCTGCGGTCGTGGAAAATCACGTATGGCGGCACCCCCTGCTCTTCGGCCAGGCGTTTGCGGCAGGCCCGCAGACGCGCGAACAGGTACTCATCGACTTCCGCAATGGCGATGTCCTCTCGTGCCCGTCTCGGCTTGGCAGCACGTGCTTCAAGCAGGTCTTCGCGCAGCTGAAAATTAATCTCTCCGCGCAGCATCTCCCTTGCGTGGCCACCCAGACGCACCGCGCCGTAGCTTTCAATATCGGTCCATACGGTACCGCGCACGAGTAACTGACGGAGCACTGAACGCCAGTGGTGAACACTGCGCTCGGCCCCGATGCCGTAAGTGGAGAGTTCGGCATGGCGATGCTGACGCACCTTATCGGTGTCGGCGCCCCGCAGCACATCGATTACATGCGCCGCGCCGAAACGTTGTCCAGTTCGGTAGATGCATGACAACAGCTTCTGAGCGTCTTCGGTAGCGTCGAACGTTGCCGGTGGATTCTGGCAATTATCACAGTTACCACAGGTCGCTGTAGGGTCTTCTCCGAAGTATTCAAGCAATGGAAGGCGTCGGCAATCGGTGGCTTCACACCACGCTAGCAGTGCATCGAGTTTGTGGCGCTCGATACGCTTATGGTCTTCATCAGACGGAGATTGATCGACCATCTGGCGCAAGCGAACTACGTCCTGCAGGCCATAAACCATCCAGGCTTCTGCCGGTTCGCCGTCGCGTCCGGCACGCCCGGTCTCCTGGTAATAGGCTTCAATGCTCTTTGGCAGGTCGAGGTGGACAACAAAGCGGACGTCAGGTTTGTCGATGCCCATACCAAAGGCAATGGTCGCGACC
>CAXGUU010000088.1:0-11421 GCA_964012875.1 uncultured bacterium | reverse complement strand
GAAGGACGGCCAGAAACGTAAGAGTGACCGCAAGTTCTTTCCTGGTTACGTACTGGTCGAAATGGAGATGGGCGACGATTCGTGGCATCTCGTAAAGAATTGTCCAAAGGTCATGGGATTTATCGGCGGCAGCAGTGATCGCCCGGCGCCGATTTCGAAGCGCGAGGCGCAAACTATTCTCGATCGCATCCAGGAAGGCACAGAGAAACCAAGGCCAAAAGTGCTGTTCGAAGTAGGCGAGATCGTCCGAGTTGTCGACGGACCGTTTACCGACTTCAACGGAGTTGTCGAAGAGGTCAATTACGAGAAGAGCCGTTTGCGCGTCGCAGTTTCAATTTTCGGGCGCTCAACGCCTGTCGAACTCGAATTCGGGCAGGTCAGCAAGGACTAGCTGAACACCTATCCTTCGGTGTCAGGCGCGCAGCCTGCGACCTGACATCATGAACACAACGGGGAGCCGCAAGGCGCTTGCACCCGAGGAGAACAAAAAGTGGCAAAAAAGATTGATGCTTATGTCAAGCTTCAGGTGCCTGCGGGCCAGGCTAATCCAAGCCCGCCGGTAGGGCCCGCTTTAGGCCAGCATGGTCTGAATATCATGGATTTCTGCAAGGCGTTTAATGCCCAGACGCAGAGCATGGAAGCGGGTCTTCCGATTCCTGTCATCATCACGGTTTTCAGTGATAAGAGTTTCACCTTCATCACGAAAACGCCACCGGCGTCGGTTTTACTCCGCAAGGCTGCTGGTGTGCTCAAAGGCAGTGGCCGCCCGAACACCGAAAAAGTCGGCAAGGTGAACCGCGCGCAGCTCGAGGAAATCGCGAAAACCAAGGAACCGGATCTTACGGCGGCCGACCTGGATGCCGCGGTTCTGACCATCGCTGGTACGGCCCGAAGCATGGGCCTAGAAGTTGAGGGGATCTGACGATGGCTAAGGAAACAAAGAGAATAAAGGCGATTCGAGAGAAGATTGGTGATCCGCGAACTCCTCGCCCGCTTGATGACGTGCTTAATGTTGTCAAAGAATGCGCGTCAGCTAAGTTCGACGAGTCGGTCGATATCGCAGTGAACCTAGGGATTGACCCAAAAAAATCCGACCAGGTCGTCCGCGGCTCGACGGTTTTGCCGCACGGTACGGGTAACTCGGTACGGGTCGCTTTGTTCGCAGACGGCCCCGATGCTGATGCCGGTAAAGAGGCTGGCGCTGACATTGTCGGTATGGAAGATTTGGCCGATGACGTTAAACAGGGTCAAATTGACTTTGACGTTGTCATCGCAACACCAGCTTCGATGCGGGTTGTCGGTCAGCTTGGGCAGATTTTGGGCCCACGCGGACTGATGCCCAATCCGAAGGTTGGAACGGTTACCACCGATGTCACAACTGCAGTTAAGAATGCGAAGGCCGGGCAAGTGCAGTTTCGCGCTGACAAAGCCGGCATCGTGCATTGTCAGATTGGCAAGGCGTCGTTCGAAGCCAGTGCGCTTAAAGAAAATCTAGAAGCAATACTGGTCGACCTCAATAAGGCTAAGCCTAGCTCAGCGAAGGGCGTTTATCTCCGCTCAATTATGGTCTCTACAACAATGGGACCGGGCATCGCGGTCGACAAGACATCAGTCGAATCGGTGTGACGGTGCGAATAGCCTTGGCGATGTCAGTAAAGAACTTTGGGTTGCCGACAATGGTTGTCGGCGGTCGTCAAAGACCGTGGGTCCGCGTTTTAGACGTGGTTAATCGTAATCGGCCCGCGCAGACGGTGTTCCCTTATGGGCAGTTAGCTGCCCGGTCAGGGCACCGCATTAATCGATGTCGCCTCCCGGCGATATCAATCAATGGTGCGATCCACTCTGTGAGTGGATGTGACCGGGAGAAATAACCAAATGAGCCTCACTTTTGAGCAAAAACAAGCGGTTGTTTCAGAAGTCAACGAAGTTGCGTCTACGGCACAAGCGGCCGTGGCGGCAGAGTACATTGGCCTCAGCGTGGCACAGATGACGGAATTGCGGGCCAAAGCCCGCCAATCCGGCGTCTACGTTCGTGTGGTCAAGAATTCGCTCGCCAAACGCGCGGTTGAAGGTACGAGTTTCGAGTGTCTCAAAGAGACCCTTGTCGGGCCGTTGTTGCTGGTGTTTTCGGAGGAAGATCCGGGAGCCGGCGCGCGGTTGGTTAAGGAGTTTGCTAAAGAGAACGACCATCTTGTTACCAAAGCTGTTGCATTCGCAGGAGAACTCATGCCTGCCGCGGACCTCGGGGTCCTTGCGAGCATGCCGACTCTCGACGAAGCGCGCGCACAACTGTTGTCAATTATGAAAGCACCGCAGTCCAAGCTTGTGCGTACCTTGGCCGAGCCGGGAGGACAAATGGTCCGAATCCTGGCCGCCTTTCGCGACGCTCAACAATCTGCCTGATCGTGTAAGCACGAACTACTGAATATTTAGGAGAACATCAAAATGGCTGTTTCAAAAGAAGAACTAGTTGAAACATTAAGCAACATGAGCATCCTCGAAGTGACCGAATTGGTCTCGGAACTTGAGGAAAAATGGGGCGTGTCAGCGGCTGCAGCCGTTGCCGCGGTCGCCCCGGCTGCCGGCGGTGACGCTGCCGGGGGCGCGGAAGAGGCCAAGGACGAATTCGACGTCGTCATGTCCAGCTTTGGCGACAACAAGGTCGGGGTTATCAAGGCTGTTCGCGCTATTACCGGACTCGGACTCAAGGAAGCCAAGGACATGGTTGAGGGTGCGCCAACGACTATCAAAGAAGCGGTGTCTAAAGATGAAGCTGAAGAATTCAAAAAGCAGCTTGAAGAAGCTGGCGCAAGTGCTGAGCTGAAGTAAGCGCGCCGCCTCGGATGTGCACGCATTCAGCAGCGACCACGTGCCGGACAGGCGCGTGGTCGCTCAGCGTGTCATCGAATTTGAGTCGATCGTAAATTGCTATCGGTAATCTTCCGATGGCCAAACAGGACTGCACAGCATGGCCTATACCTACACTGAGAAAAAACGCATTCGCAAGGATTTCAGCAAAACGCCGCCAATCTTGGACGTGCCGTACTTGCTTGAAACTCAAATCGAATCGTACCGTCGTTTCCTCCAGGAGGCGGCCGATAGTGGCGAGCGTGGTGAGTTCGGGCTGCATGCAGCTTTCCGCTCAGTGTTCCCGATCGAATCGTATTCCGGCAACGCGGTACTCGAATATGTGAGTTACCGGCTGGGCGCTCCGGTATTCGACGTCAAGGAATGCCAGGTCAGGGGGCTTACCTACGCCGCCTCGTTGCGCGTTACCGTGCGCCTGGTTATCTACGACAAAGAATCGGGTTCGGACAAGGCAATCAAGGACGTGCGCGAGCAGGAAGTTTACATGGGCGAGCTGCCGCTCATGACAACCAACGGCACGTTCGTAATCAATGGCACCGAGCGTGTGATCGTATCTCAACTGCATCGTTCACCGGGCGTGTTTTTCGATCATGATCGCGGTAAGACGCATTCTTCCGGCAAGCTGCTTTTCTCCGCGCGGGTCATCCCGTATCGCGGTTCTTGGCTCGATTTCGAGTTTGATCCGAAAGATCACGTATACGTTCGAATTGACCGGCGGCGCAAATTGCCGGCTACGGTGCTCCTGCGGGCGTTGGGTTTGTCGACCGAGGAAATGCTGGACATATTTTTCGAGCGCGATACTTTCATGCTTGACGGCGATCAGGTGCGGGTACAGTTGTTACCCGAACGATTGCGCGGAGAAACCCTCGAGTTTGATCTCATTGATTCCGATGGCAACGTACTGGTTGAAGCCGATCGGCGTATAACCGCCCGGCACACCCGCGAGATTGAGCAGCGCGGCATAACTGAAATCAACGTGCCTCGCAGTTTTCTGATCGGTAAAACCCTAGCCCGGGAAATCGTGAACACCGAAACGGGTGAAGTCCTCGCTGAGAGCAACACCGAACTTACCGAGGAATTGCTGGAATCGTTGGTGGCAAACGGAATCGACGAGCTCGAGACAATCTACGCCAACGATTTGGACCACGGCGCCTATATTTCAGAGACATTGCGGGTCGATCCGACGACCAATGCGCTTGAAGCGCAGGTCGAAATCTATCGCATGATGCGTCCGGGTGAGCCGCCGACCAAGGAGGCAGCGGAGAACCTGTTCCGTAATCTGTTTTTTACTGAGGACAGATATGACCTGTCCGCGGTCGGGCGAATGAAATTCAATCGACGCCTTAGACGCGACGAAGTCCTCGGCAGTGGCGTGTTGGATCAGGGCGACATTGTCGATGTGCTTAAGGTCCTTATCGACATCCGCAACGGTAACGGCACTGTTGATGATATCGACCACCTCGGCAACCGCCGCGTTCGCAGCGTTGGCGAAATGGCTGAAAACCAGTTTCGTGTTGGCCTGGTACGCGTGGAACGCGCCGTGAGGGAACGTCTGAGCCTCGCTGAATCTGAAGGCTACATGCCGCAGGAATTGATCAATGCGAAACCAGTTTCAGCCGTCATCAAGGAATTCTTCGGCTCCAGTCAGCTGTCTCAATTCATGGACCAGAACAATCCACTGTCAGAAGTCACGCACAAACGGCGTGTCTCAGCGCTGGGGCCAGGTGGTCTGACGCGCGAGCGTGCGGGCTTCGAAGTCCGTGACGTGCATCCAACGCACTACGGCCGGGTATGCCCGATCGAGACGCCCGAAGGTCCGAATATCGGCTTGATCAATTCGCTAGCCGTCTACGCACGCACGAACGAATACGGATTTCTCGAAACGCCATATCGCCGCGTCGATGGTGGCAAGGTGACTGACGCCATTGAATACCTCTCGGCGATTGAGGAAGGCCAGTATGTCATCGCGCAGGCCAATGCCGCGCTCGATGAAAAGGGCGGCCTCATCGACAGCCTGGTCTCGGCCAGGTTCCAAAACGAATTCATGCTGTCGGCACCCGAGCGCATCCAGTATATGGACGTTTCTCCACGACAAATTGTATCGGTCGCAGCGGCATTGATTCCGTTCCTGGAGCACGATGACGCGAACCGCGCGTTGATGGGCTCCAACATGCAGCGTCAGGCGGTGCCGACCCTGCGTTCAGATAAGCCGCTCGTTGGCACCGGGATTGAACGTGCTGTTGCGCAGGATTCTGGTGTAACCGTCGTCGCCCGCAGAGGCGGCGAGGTCTATGGGGTGGATGCCAGCCGAGTCGTCGTGCGCGTGAACGACAACGAAACGACCGCTGGCGAACCTGGTGTCGACATTTATAACCTGACGAAGTACACCCGCTCTAACCAGAACACCTGCATCAACCAGCGGCCGCTGGTCAAAGTCGGGGACAAAATTGCCTCCGGTGACGTGCTGGCAGATGGTCCTTCGACAGATTTCGGCGAGCTCGCATTGGGTCAGAATATGCTGGTCGCTTTCATGCCCTGGAATGGCTATAACTTCGAAGACTCGATTCTGATCTCCGAGCGCGTCGTCCAGGAGGACCGTTTCACGTCCATTCATATCGAAGAGCTGACCTGCGTGGCGCGTGATACCAAACTCGGGCCAGAAGAGATCTCCAGCGATATCCCGAACGTCAGCGAGGGAGCACTGTCCAAACTAGACGAGTCCGGTATCGTCTACATCGGTGCTGAAGTTCAGCCCGGCGATATCTTGGTCGGCAAAGTGACGCCCAAAGGTGAGACTCAGTTGACGCCGGAAGAAAAGCTGTTGCGTGCCATCTTTGGCGAAAAGGCTTCGGATGTTAAAGACACCTCGTTGCGAGTGCCGTCCGGCATGAGCGGCACAGTAATCGATGTCCAGGTGTTCACTCGCGACGGCATAGAAAAGGATGCGCGTGCACGCGAAATCGAGGATGCAGAGATAGCGCGGGTGAAAAAAGATCTCGATGATCAGCTCCAAATCCTTGAGGAAGACATCTACCAGCGCGTCGAACGCCTGTTGGTCGGAAAGAACGCCGACCGGGGACCAGGCCAGCTCAGGGGAGGCGCGAAAGTTACCCGACAAATGCTGGCTGAAGTCGACCGCAACAAATGGTTCGACGTGCGCCTGAATAACGATTCCGCTAACCAGCAACTGGAGCAGCTGTCGGGTCAGGTAGAGCATCATCGCGAAGATTTTCAACGCCAGTTCGACGAGAAAAAAGCCAAGTTGACGGCCGGTGACGATTTGGCGCCTGGTGTGCTCAAGATGGCGAAAGTCTATCTCGCCGTGAAGCGTCGCATGCAGCCCGGCGACAAAATGGCTGGCCGCCATGGCAACAAGGGTGTCGTCTCGATGATTGTGCCCATCGAAGATATGCCCCACATGGAAGACGGCCGCCCGGTGGATATCGTATTGAATCCCCTTGGCGTACCCTCACGCATGAACGTTGGCCAGGTTCTGGAAACCCATTTAGGATGGGCTGCTAAGGGCATCGGCGAGCGTATCGGCGACATGCTCGAGCAGGCTGCTGAGGTTGGTGAGCTGCGGAATTTTCTTGGTCAGGTCTATAACGCCAGCGGACAGTTGGAAGACCTCGATTCCCTGAAAGACAAGGAAGTTAGCGCACTGTGCTCGAACCTGACTGGAGGCGTGCCGATGGCGACTCCGGTGTTTGATGGTGCCCAGGAAAGCGAGATCAAGGCAATGTTGAAGCTGGCTGGCCTGCCGGTATCGGGTCAGACCACCCTATACGATGGCCGTACCGGGGAGGCCTTCGACCGCCCCGTTACCGTTGGATACATGTACATGCTTAAGCTGAATCACCTTGTTGATGACAAGATGCATGCCCGATCGACTGGCCCATACAGTCTTGTCACGCAGCAACCCTTAGGCGGTAAGGCCCAGTTTGGTGGGCAGCGCTTCGGTGAAATGGAGGTGTGGGCGCTCGAAGCGTATGGCGCCTCCTACACCCTGCAGGAAATGCTTACGGTCAAGTCTGACGACGTCAATGGCCGCACCAAGATGTACAAGAACATTGTCGACGGTGACCATCGAATGGAGGCAGGCATGCCTGAATCCTTCAACGTCTTGCTGAAGGAGATGCGTTCCCTCGGGATCGATATAGAACTCGAAAACGACTAATCCATCAGGCAGACAATTTGCGCGAACCCCGCGTTAAGGAGCAACTATCGTGAAAGACCTACTCGATCTATTAAAGAGTCAGGGACAGGTTGAAGACTTTGACACCATAAGCATCGGCTTGGCCTCGCCGGAAAAAATCCGCTCGTGGTCGTTCGGCGAAGTCAAAAAGCCGGAAACGATTAATTACCGTACTTTCAAGCCGGAGCGTGATGGTCTGTTCTGCGCGAAAATTTTCGGGCCCACAAAAGACTACGAATGCCTGTGCGGCAAGTACAAGCGGCTCAAACACCGCGGTGTGGTGTGCGAAAAATGTGGCGTTGAAGTTACCCTGGCCAAGGTTCGGCGCGAGCGCATGGGGCACATCGATCTCGCGAGCCCAGTGGCCCACATCTGGTATTTGAAATCACTGCCTTCGCGCATGGGGCTCCTGCTCGACCAGACCCTCAGGGAAATAGAACGAATCCTTTACTTTGAGGCGTATGTTGTCATCGATCCTGGGATGACCGACCTGGAGCGCGGGCAGTTACTGTCAGAAGAGTCCTATCTGGATGCGATTGAACAATACGGCGATGACTTCGATGCACGTATGGGCGCTGAGGCTATTTACGAGTTGTTGAAATCGGTCGACCTGAAAGAACAGGTCGCGACTATTCGCGAAGACCTTCCGAAAACGAATTCTGAAACAAAAATCAAAAAACTGACCAAGCGCTTAAAGTTAATGGAGGCGTTTCTGCATTCGGGCAATAAGCCGGAATGGATGGTTTTGCGCGTCTTACCGGTGCTGCCGCCCGAGCTTCGACCACTGGTTCCACTGGACGGCGGACGGTTTGCGACATCCGACCTTAACGATCTTTACCGTCGGGTCATCAATCGAAACAACCGATTGAAGCGACTACTCGACCTGAACGCCCCGGACATCATCGTCCGCAACGAAAAGCGTATGTTGCAGGAGTCTGTCGATGCGCTGCTCGATAACGGTCGTCGTGGACGTGCGATTACGGGTACGAACAAACTACCACTGAAGTCGCTTGCCGACATGATCAAGGGCAAGCAGGGACGGTTTCGTCAGAACCTACTCGGGAAACGGGTCGACTACTCTGGACGCTCAGTCATTGTGGTCGGGCCGACGCTAAAGCTGCATCAATGCGGACTGCCGAAAAAGATGGCACTGGAACTGTTTAAGCCGTTCATTTTCAGCAAGCTCGAACGCCGCGGCATGGCAACGACGATTAAGGCCGCCAAGAAACTGGTAGAGCGGGAGGGCCCGGAAGTCTGGGATATTCTCGAGGAAGTCATCCGTGAGCATCCGGTCATGCTCAACCGTGCGCCGACCTTGCATCGCCTTGGCATCCAGGCGTTTGAGCCGGTACTGATCGAGGGCAAGGCTATCCAACTTCATCCGCTCGTGTGCACAGCTTTCAATGCTGATTTCGATGGCGATCAAATGGCCGTTCACGTACCGCTGTCGATTGAAGCACAGCTGGAAGCGCGTAGCCTGATGATGTCGACTAACAACATCCTGTCCCCGGCTAATGGCGACCCCATCATCGTGCCGACACAGGATGTCGTGCTTGGCCTGTACTACATGACCCGTGAGTCCGCCGACGCGGCTGGCACAGGAATGAAATTTACGGACATCTCGGAAGTCCATCGTGCTTTTGAAACCGGTGTGGCTTCGCTACATGCCCGGTGCCATGTCCGGATGGATTTAAGTGAGTTCGACGACGACGGCGAGATAAAGGAATCTACCGAGTTGGTGGAAACTACGGTTGGCCGAGCGCTCCTATCGGCACTGCTGCCGCGCGGTTTGTCGTTTCGCCTGATTAACCAGGTCCTGAATAAACGTACGATCTCGAAATTGTTCGACACTTGTTACCGCGTCGTTGGATTGAAAGACACGGTAATTTTCGCTGATCGGCTCATGTACACCGGTTTCGCCCAGGCCACTCGCGCGGGGGTCTCAATCGGCGTCGATGACATGGTCGTTCCCGAGGAGAAATCCGGCATCATTGGCGAGGCTGAGGAGACCGTTAAAGAGATCGAGGAACAGTACGCCTCTGGTCTCGTGACGACCGGCGAACGCTACAACAAGGTGGTCGATATCTGGTCCCACACCAACGACCAGGTCGCCAAAGCCATGATGGACAAATTGGGTTCTGAAACCGTCGTCAACAGTGACGGAGAGGAAGTACGGCAATCGTCGTTTAATTCGATTTTCATGATGGCCGACTCTGGGGCTCGTGGCTCTGCGGCACAAATCCGGCAGCTCGCTGGCATGCGTGGCCTGATGGCGAAGCCTGATGGTTCCATCATCGAAACCCCAATCACTGCAAACTTCCGCGAAGGCTTGAATGTGTTGCAGTACTTCATATCAACACACGGCGCGCGTAAAGGCTTGGCCGATACTGCTCTGAAGACGGCAAACTCCGGTTATCTCACGCGCAGACTGGTTGACGTTGCACAGGATTTGGTCGTAACAGAGTATGACTGTGGTACCAGCGAAGGTCTGGTCATGACGCCGATCATCGAAGGCGGCGATGTCATTGAAGCGCTCGGCGATCGTATTCTTGGCCGAACAATCGCCGCGGATATTATGAAACTGGGAGAATCTGAGGCACTTGTCGCCGCCGGAACCCTGGTCGATGAGAAACTGGTCCAATTCCTGGACGAAAACGGTATCGACGAAGTTCTAGTTCGCTCTGCGATCACCTGCCAGACGCGTTACGGAATTTGCGCATGTTGCTATGGACGAGACCTTGCGCGCGGCCATCGCGTTAATGTTGGTGAGGCGGTGGGTGTAATGGCAGCGCAATCAATTGGCGAACCCGGTACCCAGCTTACGATGCGCACATTCCACATCGGTGGTGCGGCGTCGCGCGCGGCCGCGGTTAACAGCATTGAGGTTAAGTCGGCGGGCACGGTCAGGCTGGTCAACATGAAGACACTGGCCCATGAAGACGGCACATTTATTTCCGTGTCGCGCTCCGGCGAACTCGTAGTCAACGATGAAATCGGCCGCGACCGCGAACGCTATAAAGTGCCTTACGGCGCTATTCTGAATGTCGAAGAAGGCGCTGCAGTAGCCGCGGGACAATCTGTCGCGACATGGGATCCACATACACATCCGATCATTACAGAGGTCAAGGGTAAGGCAGTATTCCAGGACATGCAGGACGGTGTAACGGTCGCCAGCCAGGTTGATGACATCACCGGCCTCAGTAGTATGGTTGTCACCGATTTAAAGCAACGTGGCTCGGCCGCAAAAGACATGCGCCCTATGCTGAAGCTAGTTGATGGCAAGGGTAAAGAGCTTAAGATCCCCGGTACCGACATCCCCGCACACTATTTCCTGCCGCCGAATGCGGTCATTACCATCGCTGACGGTCAGGAAGTGAATGTCGGCGATGTGCTGGCTCGCATACCACAGGAATCGTTGAAAACACGCGATATCACGGGCGGTTTACCGCGCGTGGCCGATTTGTTCGAAGCACGTCGGCCCAAGGAACCCTCGATTCTGGCGGAGGCATCGGGCACGGTTTCTTTCGGAAAAGACACCAAGGGCAAGCAACGTCTGGTCATTACGGACAGTGACGGGGACCAAACCGAGGCGCTTATTCCCAAGTGGCGCCATGTGACAGTGTTTGAAGGCGAACATGTCGAAAAGGGCGAGGTGGTGTGCGACGGTGCGCCGGATTCGCACGACATTCTGCGCCTGAAGGGCGTCCACGAGTTAACCAATTACATCGTGAATGAAGTGCAGGAGGTCTACCGGCTCCAGGGTGTGAAGATCAACGACAAGCATATCGAAGTCATCGTTCGACAAATGCTGCGAAAAGTTGAGATCGAGACAGCCGGGGATTCGCGCTTCCTCAAAGGCGAGCAGATTGAGCGCGAACGCTTCATGGATGAAAACGACCGCGTTCAGGGCGAAGGCGGGACGGAAGCGACCGCGCAGCAGTTGCTCCTGGGTATTACCAAGGCTTCGCTGGCCACTGAATCGTTCATTTCAGCGGCGTCGTTTCAGGAAACGACACGGGTGCTCACCGAGGCTTCTGTCACCGGAAAACACGATGAACTGCGCGGGTTGAAGGAAAATGTAATCGTTGGTCGCTTGATTCCGGCCGGCACCGGATTTGCGTACCATGCCGACCGGAAACGGCGCCAGGCATTCGGCGAAGACTCGCCCGCGATGGCGGCAGATTTGGACGCCGAATTGATGGCTGAGCTCCGTCAGACCGAAGGCTCTGAAGACGCTACCGAACCGGATACCAAAAGCGCCTGAAGGCGTTGACATAGGGGCAAATTTCTCCTTATAATCCCGCTTCTACGACGGGCAGGAGTGATCCTGCCTGTCGTTTTTTTACGCTGTCGTTTCC
>CAXGUU010000087.1:0-11444 GCA_964012875.1 uncultured bacterium | reverse complement strand
GCATTATTAGGGCCATACCGGCGCACGTACCCCCGGCGCATGTCCTCGCCGGTCATATTTTTGATATCGGCTTCCCAGCCGATCACCGGGTAGCGATACGGGCTGGTTTGAAATGCCGCGGCACGCGCGGCTTCGGTCGCCAGCGCCTGGGGATTATCGTCAGTGCGCAGACGCCGTTCTTCCAGCACAACCTTAATCTCTTTGGCAAACTCCGAGTCATCAATGACCAAGTTTTGCATCCGCTCAGCTTCCAGCTCGAAGCTTAAGCCAACGTTGCTGGCCGACCATTGCTGGAAGTAAGCGGTGTAATCGTAGCTGGTGAACGCGTTTTCGCGCCCGCCGTTGGCCGAGACAATACGGGAAAATTCACCCACAGCAAGATTCTTGGTGCGTTTGAACATCATGTGCTCAAGCGCATGCGAGGCGCCGGTAATGCCATCGTATTCGTTGGCCGATCCAACTCGATACCAGACCTGCACAACGGCCACCGGCGCGCGGTGGTCTTCCTGAACGATAAGCTTCAGGCCGTTTTCAAGTTCGTATTCGTGCGTAGCGGCAGTCGCCGCACCGGCACCGATGGTGAGGCAGCCGAGCAGTACCGCCAACTGGGCGAAGGTACGCATATCTTTGGAGATCTCCTGGTGGATGAGTTCTTGTGATCGACCGCAATGCGGCCACATCGTTCCGCCGGGTGCAAAAACTGGCTCGCGACCCCGCCCGAATAGCCACGCAAGCGCCCGGCCCGATGCTAGGATAACGTATCCGGACACAGGTCCGACGGCGTTATCGTTCGCCTGACTTGCCCGGCTACTCAGCGTTCACACTGTCCGACTCGGATTACCGCGTGGGTGGTCGCAACGCAAAACCACGACCGACTTACAGACCTGTTACATCGCATGCTTTCACGACTCAAGGCAGGAATC
The DNA here is from genome assembly GCA_964012875.1 of uncultured bacterium. GTDB lineage: Bacteria > Pseudomonadota > Gammaproteobacteria > CAXGUU01. Next base: position 10,521 of record CAXGUU010000087.1, on the reverse strand, counting down.
GCTCGCACGCGCGAGAACCTCTTTGGCGGCATCGGACAATTGCTGGGCCGCACGACTGCGGTCGACCAATCCACGATCGATGATCTGGAGACCCTGCTGTTGACCAGTGATGTCGGCGTTGCGGCTACCGCCCGTTTGCTGGCGGGCTTGCGCAAGATTCCCACTGGCGAGACGCCGGCCAGCGTGCTGAAGCAGGAAATGCTGGCGATACTGGCACCCTGCGAAGCGCAGCTGGATCTAAAGGCGTTGGCACCAAAGCCGTTCATCATGCTCGTCGTCGGCGTCAACGGCGTCGGCAAAACAACGACCATCGCAAAGATAGCCCGGTTCGCAACGGGCGCAGGTCAGAGCGTATTGTTGGCCGCCGGCGACACCTTTCGCGCCGCCGCGGTCGAACAGCTGCAAAGCTGGGCGGAACGGCTTGAGGTGCCCATCGCCGCGCAAGGTACGGGTGCCGACCCGGCATCAGTAATTTTCGACGCCTGCGCAGCGGCTCAAAGCCGGGACATCGACCTTTTGATTGCTGACACCGCGGGTCGTCTTCACACCCAGGACAACCTCATGGCCGAACTGGCGAAGGTCAGGCGGGTGATTGGAAAATACGACGAGTCGGCGCCACACGAAGTCCTGTTGGTACTCGATGCCACGATGGGGCAAAACGCGATCAACCAGGCCGAACAATTCGTCAACGCAGTCGATGTCACCGGGCTCGTACTGACCAAGCTGGATGGTACGGCTCGTGGCGGCGTAATATTCGCGCTCGCAGAACGGTTTGGTTGTCCCATACGGTACATCGGGGTCGGTGAAGACCCGGACGATTTACAGCCCTTTGATGCGGCCGGGTTTGTCGATGCCCTGCTCGAAACGGACAACGAAGCCGCTTACGAGACGTGATCCAGTTTCATAACGTCACCAAATCATTTCCGGGCGGCAACGAAGGCCTGCGCAACGTCGACCTCGAAGTGCCCACTGGTGAATTCATATTCCTGACGGGGCATTCGGGCGCCGGGAAGAGCACGCTGTTGCGCCTGATCGCGTTGATGGAACGAACCACGCGCGGGCGGGTTGTCGTTGAAGGGGAGGATCTGAACGATGTCGATCGACAGCACATCCCTTATTACCGCCGGCAAATCGGCATGATCTTTCAGGACCACCAGCTGTTACCCCATCGCAGCGTATTCGAAAACGTCGCCGTACCGTTGTGGGTTGCAGGTATCGGTGCCAATGAAATTCGCAAACGTGCGCGTGCTGCGCTGGACAAGGTCAACCTCCTGCGTAAGGAAAATGCCGAGGCCGGCACGCTGTCGGCCGGCGAACAGCAGCGCGTAGGCATCGCCCGCGCCGTGGTCAATCGCCCCATGATGCTGTTGGCTGACGAACCGACGGGCAATCTGGACCCGGGCCTCTCACTTGAGATCATTGATTTGTTCGAACAATTCAACCAAATCGGGGTCACGGTCGTGCTGGCGACTCACGATGTCGGCTTGCTGAAGCTTCGACCGCGACGGGTGGTCACGCTGGAGCAAGGCAGCGTGGTCGGCGACACGGCACGCGCGGCGACAGCAGTCTAACAATGGCGTCAGCAGTTCGTCGAAGTGGTGGTGCGCGGTCTGTTAACCGACCACGCCTTGGACTCGACCACGGCAGAGCGTCGCGTGAAGCGCTGACGCTACTCGCCCGGTACTGGACTTCGAGCGCGGTGGGCGCAGTGGTTATCTCGATCGCTTTGGCGCTGCCGATGACATTCCTGGCGATGCTCGGTCAGCAGGCGGCGTGGCTCGAATCGTGGGGTGCAGATCCCAGCCTGTCTCTGTTTCTCGACCGCGATTTGAGCATCGAACGCGCCGAACACCTAGCCGCGGCGTGGTCAACAGACACCCGCCTGAAGTCGGTCAAAATCATCGCCGCCGATGATGCGATGGCAACAATCAGCCGGCGGGCGGGTATACGTCACCCTGCACAGATGCCGAACCCCTTGCCGCACGTCATCGTTCTGGTGCCGAACCCGACCGCCTGGAACCCAGGGGATCCGACCCGGCTGGCTGATGAGTTTCACAGTGTAGTCGGCGTGGATTCAGTAGTTGTCGACTACGACTGGATTGCGCGACTGGAACTTCTGACGCGTCTGGCCAGGCGTCTCACAGCAGTGATCGGGATTTTGCTGGGAGTCGGGGCGATGTTGGTCGTCGGGGTACTGATGCGCAGCCTGATCCAGCAGGGCGAGGTGGAAATCAGGGTGCTCAAACTCGTAGGTGCGACTGATAGTTTTGTACGCCGGCGCTTCCTTTATGCCGGCACGCTCTTTGGGTTGGGCGCCGGCGCCGGGGCCGTGATCATCATGATTAGCGCGTTTATAGCAGTGGCGCCAGCGCTCAACGCGCTCGCGCGAAGCTACGGCTCAAGCGTGGAACTGGGGCTACCGCCATTGTCTTATGCGCTGATGACCACAGGTTTAGGCGGCGCTGTCGGATGGCTGGGCGCGTGGCTCGGGTCAACGCCTGTTATTCGCCGTTTCGACCAGATTTAGGCCCACAAAACAGCTCATTCGGACAATTTCGGGAACTCCGAGAGGATTTAGCACTCTAACTCAGCGAGTGCTAAAATACCCGTATCAACTAACTCCGTGTGAGAAAGAACCATGGCTAACACCTTGAATTTACAACTTCCGGCGCCCTCTGGCTCGCTCGAAACCTACATCGACGCGATTCATCGCATTCCTATTTTGTCGCTTGAGGATGAGCAGCAGCTGGCGCGGCGCTACCAGCAAGATAACGATCTGGATGCAGCGCGGCAGCTGGTGCTGGCTCATTTGCGCTTCGTAGTGAAGGTCGCGCGCGGCTACAAGGGTTACGGCCTGGCGCAGGGCGACCTGGTTCAGGAAGGCAATATTGGCCTGATGAAAGCGGTCAAGCGCTTCGACCCCGATGTTGGCGTACGTCTGGTTTCTTTCGCGGTGCACTGGATTAAAGCCGAAATTCACGAATTCATTTTGCGCAACTGGCGCATCGTCAAAGTCGCGACCACCAAGGCGCAACGTAAATTGTTCTTCAACCTGCGCAGCACAAAAAAAGCGCTCGGTTGGATGAACGCTGAAGAGGTCGCCGAAATAGCCGCTGATTTGAATGTCGAGCAGCGAGAGGTTCTCACCATGGAGCAACGCCTGAGTGCCCACGATGCGGCCTTCGACTCGACCTTCGAGGGTGACGACGAAAGCTTTGCGCCCGCGGCCTACCTTGAAGATCGACGGTTCGAGCCCGCCGCACTATGCGAACGCGACGAAAATGAGCAACGCCGCGGCTCGCAACTTGAGGCTGCTCTCGGCGAACTGGACAAGCGCAGCCGCGAGATTGTGTCGCAGCGCTGGCTGCAGGAGCCGAAAGCAACGCTGCACGACCTGGCTGATGTCTACGGTGTCTCCGCCGAGCGCGTTCGACAGCTCGAACAGGCAGCTTTCAAGAAGATTCGGGCACGTTTGCCCGAGTTCGAACCGGCGAACGAGGCGTAGCTGGCAACTGAAAAACGCGAGCCGACGTGCTGCGCAACATTGCGCGCGGCGCGCTCGAGGCGTTTGCGCGGCCGGTGTTAGCCGCCGGCCGCACTAAGGTCGGCCCGAACCCGGGCGGACAGGGCCATCAGGTACAGTGCCAGGAACAAGGCAAAGTAGTATTCCTGGGGCTCGCTGTAGCGGAGTTCGTAGGGCAGTGATTGAAGGCTGAACAGGTCTTTCAGTCGCTCCGGCATACGAATCAGGATGCCGAGCACCGCGGCCGGCAGACAATCCACCGTTGGCCAGACCCAGCTTGAGATGCGGGCTGGCACGACTGTGGTCTGGCCACGCTGACCGCGAGCGGCCACGATCACGCCACCGACCAACACCCATATTTCCAGCATCAGCCGTGGCTTCTGGTCGAACCAACTGCTCATGTTATGCAGATTGGTTTCGTTCTGATCATTGATAGCACCAATGTAGTCAGGCGTCGACCAACCAACCAGATGCTGGCCCCACGAGAGTTCCTCGCCCGCGAAATAGATACACGCCAGGGTCATGACAACCGTCCAGCACCATAGCCAACTCAACAGGTACTGGCGCAGGCTCAGCGCCAACCTAATTCCGACAACGGCGCCTATGATGGCGATGGCTGGTGTCGTCAGCTCAATCAGACCAAGTTCGCCGTCGACAAAACTGCGGTACAGGGCAGGATCGATCATGCGGATGGGCAATATCACCAGCAACAGTACCGGCGGAAACCACAGCCACAACCAGATCGGCAGCACGGGCCCTACACGCTGCCTCTGAGCCGCGCTCATGCCGCACTTAAGAATGCGGCCGTCGGTACCCAGTAATGGTCAAGGAAGAACACTGCGAACAGGAGGCTTAAATAGATGATCGAATAGCGAAAGGTCGCGAGGGCCAGTTCATCATCATGATCAAACTGCATACGAATGACGTAGTACAAAAACCCGACATCCAACATCAGCGCGCCGGCAAGATAAATTTCGCCACACATGTAAGTCGCATAGGGCAGGATGGTCGCGATGACCAGAATGACTGTGTACAACAATATTTGGCGACGCGTGAAATCGACCCCGTGGGTGATCGGCAACATCGGGATTGAGGCCTTGGCATAGTCCTCGCGCCGGTGGATCGCCAGTGCCCAGAAATGCGGTGGCGTCCACGCAAAAATAATCAAGAACAAAAGCAGGGCGTGGGGATGCACGTTGCCCGTCACCGCGACCCAACCCAATACGGGCGGCGCGGCACCGGCTGCCCCGCCAATCACAATATTTTGTGGGGTCGCGTATTTCAGGTACATCGTATAGATGACGGCATAACCGATGAGCGAAGCGAAGGTCAGGACAGCGGTCAATACATTGACGAACGCGACCAGCAGATACATCGAAATGGCGCCAATCAGCAACGCAAACGCCAGCGCCTGCCCGCGGCCGAGCCCACCCTGGGGTAACGGCCTATTCTGCGTTCGAACCATCAGGGCGTCGATGCGGTACTCAGCAACGTGGTTGATGGCGGCGGCAGATGCCGCGGCAAGACCAATGCCGAAGGTGGCGGGTATCAGGACCGATAACGGCACGAATCCCGGCGTGGCCAGGAACATACCGATGACGGCAGTGAACACGATCAGGCCGACCACCCGCAACTTGCACAGCTGGGCGTATTCGCGCCAGTATCCAAGCGTTGACGAGACAAGCGTGTTAGTTGCCATTGAGTTCGACTATACGTATCGGCGCGCCGCGTGCAGCAATGCCAGCACTGACATCAGCAAGAGCGCTGCGACCGCATTATGGGCGACTGCGATGGCCAGTGGCAGGCCGCCGAGGACGTTAGTAATACCAAGCCCGATCTGGGCCGTCAGGGCGACGAGTATACACCAGGCCGAGCGCACCAAAGGGGCCGCGGCAGCGCGCAATGCGCCAATCGCGATCGCCGCCAGCACCAGCGCCGTGACCGCTGCGCCCAGTCGGTGGGAATAGTGAATGGCGGTGCGAGCAGGCGTCTCGAGTACACCGAATTCGTAATTCACGCCCAATCCGCGCCACAGTACGAACGCTTCGGCGAAATCCATTTGTGGCCACCACTGACCGTGGCAGGTGGGAAAGTCAATGCACGCAAGCGCGGCATAATTGGTACTGGTCCAGCCGCCAAGGAATATTTGAAAAACCAACAGGCCGAGTCCGATCGCGCCCCATTTCGCGGTGGCGCTTTCCGCGCGAGGCTCTGAAACCGGGCCGCGAAGGCGATTCAGCAGGTGCCACCACAGCAGCGCGAGGGTAGACAGGCCGCCGAGGAGATGAGCTGAGACCACCAGCGGTTTCAGCAGCAGGGTCACAGTCCACATGCCGAGCAAACCCTGAAATACGACCAGCGGTACCAGCAGATACACAATGGCGCGTTCGGCCGCAGGGCGAGTTTCCGCCCGGCCTTGTCTGAACACGACCAGCGCCAGCACGATGATGCCGAGCCCGAGCGTGCTGGCAAGGTAACGATGGACCATCTCGCGCCACGCCTTACCCTGCTCCAACGGACGATAGGACCAATTCGGATTTTCGAGGTGCACCGGGGCTTCGGTCTCGGGCACGAGCAGGCGGCCGTAACAACCCGGCCAGTCGGGACAGCCGAGGCCGGCGTCGCTCAAACGCACGTAAGCACCAAAGACGATCACGGTCAGCGCCAGCACCACCAGTACCCAGCCTATGTCCCGCTCGGCGTTCATCTCAGTTGATCTTTGAGCCCCGTAGCAGGCGCTTGATGTCTTTCGTGATGCCGGCGGGCGCGGCGTCACCATCGAAGCGGATGGGAATTTGCCCGCGCCAATCAAGAAACAGGATGTGCGCGGTATTCGAGTGCGCCGGCCGGAGGCCATCGTAGAGTGCCTTGCGCAACCCACCCTCATTAAAATACTCAAGGCGCCGGCTGGTCTGGGCCGCGGAATCCTCACTGACCGTCGCCGCCAGGCGAACGCGTTCACCATGATGGCCAAGCACCGTGTGAATGGTCAGTAGTTTTTCGACTGCGGCCTGGCAAGCCGCGTCACACGCTTCCCTACCGAGATAAATCATCGCCCATTCACCGGGGCCGAGACTTAGGCCGGACAGGGTCGACAGCGCGGAATTTTCCCGTGTATCGATTGGGGGTGTCAGTAACTCACCATGATTTAACATGTCGCCGGCAATTCGATCAGCCCCTAAAGTCGCATACCACCAAGCCGCACCAATCGGCACAACAAAGACCGCGACTATCAGTAGCAGTGTCAGCTTTGAGCGCGTGTTTGTTGTCGAGGGGGTCTCGTTCATGAAGGTTTCCACTGTCGGCGTTTCAAATTCCACATGCCTATTGCTGCGAGAACAGCGGCCATGGAAAACCATTGTACGGCGTAGGCCGTATGTTTCGCTGCGCCGTCGCCCGGCAGCTTACGTTCGACAGCCAGTGCGCCCGGCATACCGGCATCAAGATACAAAACTGTCGGCCACAGGTCAGTGCCGAGGGTCGCGCGCAAATTGTCCAGTTCCAGGCGTTGAATGCGGTAGACATCCGGCGCCAGCGTTTCCGTCACGTCAGCAGCCTGATTGAAGGCGAGACCGGCGACCGGTTCAGGGCCGAGATAACCCTCGAGTGTGGCCACGGACTCGGGCGCCGAGATGGCCGGCACCGTCCGGCGGTCAGGCGGCAGCGGTATCCAACCCCGCTCAACGAGTAAGGTGCGCCCGGTGCGGGTCTCGAAGGGTGATAACACATCGTAGCCGGAGCGGCCATGTTGGGTCCGGTTATCCAGCAATATTAAACGCTTTGAGAAAGTGCCCTGTACGCGCGTGCGCCGCCATGTGGAGGCCGGTGCGTCACGTAGCGCAATGATATCGAAGGCGATCGGCTTTTGCTCGAACGCCGTCGTAAATTCCCGATGACGCTCACGCTTTTGTTCGGCGCGATCAAGTTGCCACAATCCCAGCCTTGTCAAAATCAGGCAGCCACCGACAAAAATCGCAATAAGACCGAGGTAATGACGCATGACGTTGAGCTAATCGGGTTTGATGCTGATAATGAGCGCATCGTTTCTTCCGACACAAACCATGATCGAATCATCTACTGTTAAATATTTCATCATCGGAGTTTTTCTGATCATCGTTGGTTTTCTCGCGAAAGCTTTTCACAGCCTGATGTTTCGCAAAAACCAGAACGACAATGCGATGGTCAATGCCCTGACCATTCGGGTCGTTCTTTCGGTCGCGTTGCTCGCGACGATCTTCATTCTGAACGCACTCGGGTTCGTCTCGTTTAACACTTAACGAGTCGCTGACAGGCACCCCCACCATGAGACAAAAAAAACGCCACGTTAAAGTGGCGCTTTTCCGCTCGTCGGTAAGGCTTCGCTATATCGCGTACACGAAGATGAACAGGCCGATCCAGACGACATCAACAAAGTGCCAGTACCATGCGACCGCTTCGAACCCGAAATGGTGATTGGCGGTGAAATGACCCTTGATTGAGCGGGCAAGAATCACAGCCAGCATGATCGTGCCCATAGTGACGTGGAAGCCGTGAAACCCCGTCAGCATGAAAAATGTCGCGCCATAAATGCCGGAGTTTAAGGTCAGCCCCAGATCGTTATAGGCGTGGCCGTATTCTTCGGCCTGCAGGAAAACGAACAACATGCCAAGTGCCACCGTTGCCACTAGCCCCCAAATTAGTTGCTGGCGATGACCTTTCTTCAACCCGTGATGCGCAATGGTGACTGTGACGCCGCTGGTCAGCAAAATAATGGTGTTCCACAAGGGTACGCCCCAGGCACCGATGGTTTCCTTGAAGTGAGTGAAGCCGTAGTTGGATGGCGCTTCAAATAATGGCCATGCAGCCACGAATTCGGGCCACAGGAATTGATTGGTCGCGGCGCCGGAGCCTTCGCCCGCGAGCCACGGCACTGAATAAATACGGGCGTAATACAAGGCGCCGAAAAACGCAGCGAAGAACATCACTTCGGAGAAAATGAACCACATCATGCCCATGCGGAAACTGACATCTACTTCGTCGTTATAGATACCACCTTCGCTTTCCTTGATGACCACACCAAACCAGCCGAACAGCATAAAAACGAAGAGCAGAAATCCAAGCCCCAGTATGACCTGACCAATGTTCGCACCATTGAGCAGCGTAGCACCACCCACAAACATGGTGAAAATTGCGACCGACGCGATCAGCGGCCAGTGACTGGGTTCGGGAATGTAGTAATCGGAATGTCCATCAGCCATGACTAGTTACTCTTTTAGCTTGGATGTTCAAATGATCAGGAATTTGGCGAAAATGTCGCTGCCTGCGGCAACTGCGAGGTTTGCTGTGATTCAAAAAATGTATACGCCAGGGTTACCGTCCGGACATGGTCCGGTAGTTTGGGATCAACGACGAACCTGACCGGCATGATCTTCGTTTCGCCCGCCGCAAGTTTTTGCTGGCTAAAACAAAAGCATTCGGTCTTGTTGAAGTAACGCGCCGCGGCGTTCGGCGCAACGCTCGGCACCGCGCTACCATTAACTTCGTATTGAGCGAAATTCACGGCCTCGAATTCGACCTGCGTTTCGGCGCCGGGATGCACCTGAATCTTGTTGATGACCGGACGAAATTCCCATGGCATGCCAGCTGTGACGTTGGTCACGAACTCAACGGTAATCCATCGCGACTCATCAACACTTTGCGTTGCTGCAGTCGCGACATCCAATCGCCCGGTCTTACCATTCAGGCCAGTGATGTCGCAAAAAACGTTGTACAGCGGCACCAGCGCATAGCCAAAGGCGAACATTGCAACCGTGGCAATCAGCAGACGCCCGACGATCCGCCGGTTGGCGCGGTCTAGTTGCTCGTTTGCCATAGCCGGATCAAATCACAAATGCAACACGAGCGCCCACACGTAGATCCCGACAGCGATAAACCCGAGCGCGATCGCGCCACGCACCGCGGACCTGCGCTGCGCTGCGTGCATTTCGTTGTCAGAGTCTCGATCACCCACGTCAGGCCTTAACGCATGCCGCCTTCAATCGAGGATGGTTCCGGCGGGGTATTAAAGCTGTGGTACGGCGGCGGTGACGACAGGGTCCATTCCAGACCGTGCGCGCCATCCCAAACCTGGTCCGTCGCTTTCTCGCCGCCTTTAACGCACTTGACTATGACCAGTACGAACAGGAGCTGCGAGAATCCGAAGACAAGCCCACCGACGCTGGACACCATATTGAAATCGGCGAACTGCACGGCGTAGTCAGGAATACGGCGCGGCATACCGGCGAGACCGAGGAAATGCTGCGGGAAGAACAGTACGTTGACAGAAATGGTTGAGAGCCAGAAATGCCATTTACCGAGCGTTTCGTCATACATGTTCCCGGTCCATTTCGGCATCCAGAAATAAACGGCGGCCATGATGGAGTAGATCGCCCCTGTAACCAGCACGTAATGGAAATGTGCAACCACGAAATAAGTATCGTGATACTGGAAATCGACTGGTGTTACGCCTAGCATCAAACCGGAAAAGCCGCCAATTGTGAACAGCACGACGAATGCAATGGAGAACAGCATCGGGGTCTCGAAGGTCATCGAACTCTGCCACATGGTCGCAGCCCAGTTGAAGACCTTAACGCCCGTTGGCACGGCAATGAGGACTGTGGTGTACATAAAGAACAACTCACCGGCCAGCGGCATACCAACCGTGAACATGTGATGCGCCCAGACGATGAACGATAGAAACGCGATCGCCGCCGAAGCGTAGACCATTGAGCTGTACCCGAACAGCGGCTTGCGGCAGAAGGTCGGAATGATAGCCGAGACGATGCCGAAGGCTGGCAGGATCAATATATAAACCTCCGGGTGGCCGAAGAACCAGAAAATGTGCTGGAACATCACGGGGTCCCCGCCACCGGCGGCGCTAAAGAAAGCCGTTCCGAAAAACTTGTCCGTGAGCAGCATCGTCACCGCACCCGCCAGTACCGGAATTGACGCGATCTTGGATCAGGAATTTCGGGCTCGTT
>CAXGUU010000086.1:0-11454 GCA_964012875.1 uncultured bacterium | reverse complement strand
ATCTGTTCGATCACGTAGCTTCGGGATGCCCACAGATCTCTTGTATTAGTCACATCGGCCTGCATGGCGAACGCTTTGACGCCCTTCTCGCGTAAGGCTGAGACGAGATCAAACCCATCGCGGTAACTACTGTGGAAATGAACGCCGACAACTTCAGCGCCATTTGCGGCCGCGGCTAGGGCCAGCGCCTGCCCGATTCCGCCGTCCTTTCCGGAGCCCGTGATCAGAACGCGTTTGTCCTTGAACGCGGTCGTGTCAAATCCAAATTTCCCATAGTCCGCAGTGAACGCCATCGCCTTTATCCTCGATTGCAGATTCCGTAACCGTATCGCGCAATCTCGCCCTCCGCCGAACAACGTCGGCGGTTACCCTTCCTAGCTGGGTGAAGGCTAAAGCAAGCCCGTGTGGTAAGCCCTTAGAGCGTCCCTTTAAAGGTGCCTGATCCGGCTAGCGAACCAGGCACCCGGTCAAAAGCGGAGCTATCCCGAATCCGGGGCGGTACCTTACCAACCTTGCTCAGGTCAGGTTAATCGCCCAGTAGATGAGCAGGACGATCTGCACCGTGAACAAGGTGGCTCGAATCATAACCATCGGAACTGCAGTAGATATGATATGAGATATCGACTGAGCAGCGCGACACCCGAGGTAGGTCAATGCGGTCCCGTTGGTTACGGCTTCCTGGCCCGAAAAAATTGCGAACAGCAACATGCCTACTGGCAGGGCGAGGTATTCGAGCGAATTACCGTGTGCTCGCGTAATCCGATATCCCGACGGGGCGAGATCTGAACCGCCAGGGTCAAAGTTATTTAAGGCCTTCTCGCCTTTCAGCACTGCGCCCATGCGCGCAAATAAGAGTACGAAAGTCAAAACCACTGACCACATGATGAGGCCGATTAATGCTGTAGCTGTTGCGCTCATTTAGTTGCTCCCCCTAGGATTTCCAGTTTCCACAACGACCTTATACCCGCGGCCGCACGAAAACCAGTTGTTCCACGCGCGTTTCCTTTGCGAAAAATCCCCCGCGGCTTGAAACCGGAGGGAGTCTCGTCCTTGCAACACTTCCACCTTGGGCGCCGTCGAGGCCGTCGTGACTACGTTACGGCCTAAACAAGTGTGCCCTACACGGCCCGTCCGGCTCGCAAGTTGGCGCTACAGCCTGAAAAGACCCAAATCCCGGATGGCTTGCAGGATTTCTCCGTGGATAGATTCCGCAGCGCAGATCACCCCCTTATTCTGGATTAGAAGCGCTCCGTGGGAGAAGTCGAGCGAATTACCATGAACATCAGTCACAATTGCCCCTGCTTCTTGCGCGATGATCATGCCGGCAGCGTGATCCCAGATTTTCTCCACATAATCGGCCCGGGTTGGGAGTCTCAGATAAGCGTCAGCCTGACCACGGGCAACCACGGCATATTTACACTGACTGTCGAGGCGGGCGGGCGTGCCTCTCGCGCCCAGTCGATCAACGATTCTTGTAGTGTCATCAAGGCGCGAGTGCGCCGCCTCGACGGACTCGCACACACGCATTGTTTCAGCGGTCGCCGTCGAACTGCTGGAGACTTGGATGGGCGGTTCCGCAATGTTCATCAGCGGCCGTGACCAAGCGCCGCCTGCGCGGGTCGCATGATACAAAGTGCCGGCAGCGTCGGGACTATCAAATACACGGTCGAAATCCGCCGACAGGTTTGGACACCCCAGTACTCCAATTTCGACGATCCCGTTGACAATATAGGCAAGCGATACGGCGTACTGTCCGCCCCTCAGGAAACCCTTGGTTCCGTCGATCGGATCGAGAGTCCAGTAGGCGCTGGCCGAGCCGTCGTGATTCCCAAGGTCGATGGCGTCCAGCACCGCCGCTTCCGAGGCTTCAGGCCAAACGGAGCGACTCGATTCGACGACGGCGTCGCGCAATGGCGCAGCGTTGTCTTCCCGAAGATCGCCGGCATCTTCTTCGCCCACCAGCATCAAATCGCCGAAAGCCTGGTTCAGTTGTGCCGCGATTATTGCCTGCGCGGCATAATCGGCGACGGTTACGGGGCTTCGGTCATCTTTGGTTGCTTGCTTAATGTCGCCCAATTTGGACTGTATCGCTCTGGTTAATTTGCATGCGTCAGCGACGGCGCTGATCGCCGGCTGCAATAATTTCGAATGCTCGCTCATTAAATTTTCAACTTTCGATTCTCTGTAAGAAATCTGAACTCAAGGTTACTTTGGGATTCTGGTCCTTATGCTAGAATTTTGACGCATACTAACCTGAATCCCGCCCCCTGCTTCGAGCTTTTAATGTGCTTCATTTCGCGTGCAGGGAGCGGCAAAAGTCACCCAGCAAAAACAGCTGCCCGACCTGGAGAATTCGTTCATGGCAGACAACAAAATCTATGCTGTCTCAGCCTCGACTGCTGCCAATTCACACTTGTCGCGCGAGCAGTACGAACGGATGTACGCCGAATCGATTAGTGATCCTGACGCCTTCTGGGCGGCTCAAGCGGAGGCGTTCATCAGCTGGGATCAAAAATGGCAAACCGTTTCCAATGTCGATTTCCACGCAGCGGACATCAAATGGTTCGAGGGCGGAAAGCTGAACGTTTCCTATAACTGCCTCGATCGCCACCTGGACAACCGAGGTGACCAGATTGCGATCATTTGGGAGGGGGACGAACCGACCGAAGACAAGAAAATCACCTACCGCGAATTACATAAAGAAGTTTGCAAGTTTGCGAACGTGCTTAAGTCTAAAGGTGTTTCCAAGGGGGACCGCGTATCGATCTACATGCCGATGATCCCTGAAGCAGCCGTCGCGATGCTGGCGTGCACCCGCATAGGGGCTGTGCATTCGGTGGTGTTCGGGGGCTTTTCGCCGGACGCCCTGAAAGACCGCATCCTTGATTCGGAATGTACCGCGGTGATTACGGCCGACGAGGGTCTTCGGGGAGCGCGTGCAGTATCGCTTAAAGCGAACACCGATAAGGCGCTCGAAAGTTGCCCAGGCATCAACGCCGTAATCGTTGTCAAACGAACCGGCGGCGATATCGGTTGGGTAGAAGGGCGCGATCACTGGTATCACGAGTGTATGGCGGAGGCGAGCAGCGAATGTCCGCCGGAGAGTATGGACGCGGAAGATCCTCTGTTTATCCTGTACACATCCGGTTCCACCGGCAAACCCAAAGGGGTATTGCATACAACGGCCGGCTACCTGCTGCATACGGCGATTACGCATAAGTACGTTTTTGATTATCACGACGGTGATGTTTACTGGTGTACGGCCGATGTTGGTTGGGTGACCGGCCACTCTTACATCGTCTACGGGCCGCTCGCTAATGGAGCGATAACGCTGATGTTTGAAGGCGTCCCGACCTATCCGGATGCAGGTCGGATGTGGGACGTGGTGGACAAACACCAAGTGAATATCTTTTACACGGCACCGACTGCAATCCGTGCTTTGATGGGGCAAGGAGACGAGTTCGTAACCCGCTCGAATCGAAGCTCCCTCAAACTTTTAGGCAGCGTTGGAGAACCGATCAATCCGGAGGCATGGGAGTGGTACTACCGGGTCGTTGGCGACGAACGATGCCCGATTGTTGATACGTGGTGGCAGACTGAGACTGGGGGAATCCTTATCACACCATTGCCCGGCGCGCGCGACCTGAAACCCGGTTCAGCTACGTTGCCATTTTTTGGTGTTTTGCCAGCACTCGTTGATGATCAGGGACAAGAACTCGAAGGTGCCGTCTCAGGCTCCTTGGTGATCAAGCAATCCTGGCCAGGTCAAATGCGTACCGTTTACGGTGATCATGAGCGATTCAAGGAAACCTATTTCAAGATGTTCCCCGGGCGATATTTCACTGGCGACGGCGCTCGCAGGGACGAAGACGGCTATTACTGGATTACTGGCCGCGTTGACGACGTGATTAATGTTTCAGGGCATCGGATGGGTACAGCCGAAGTCGAAAGTGCGCTGGTACTGCACGAGGCAGTATCTGAAGCAGCGGTTGTCGGCTATCCGCATGACATAAAGGGGCAAGGGATCTATGCCTACGTCACGCTGATGCACGATGTGGAAGCGACCGAAGATTTGCGCGCGGATTTGATCAAACATGTACGTAAGGAGATTGGCGCCATTGCCACACCTGACGTCATCCAATGGGCGCCCGGTCTGCCCAAGACGAGATCCGGAAAGATCATGCGTCGGATTCTGCGAAAAGTTGCGGCGAATGAGTTGGATAATCTGGGCGACACGACGACTCTGGCTGACCCCGCGGTTGTTGACGGTCTTGTCGATAACCGGGTCAACAAGTAGAGCGATTCGAAATTCGAATCGGTGATGACCGATTTCTGGAACAGCTATTGGGCATCGTTCTTTAGCCCTGTGAATCTGAACGACCGCAATTCTTCGCCCGACGACCAGTTCAAAGCAACAGTTGGTGCCTTTCAGACCTTTGGTGAATCAATGCAATCAGTCTGGCTGGACAGCGCTCCGAGCCCAGCGAATGATGAGGCGGTCGCGGCTTACTTTGCGAATCTGAGTCGTTTGGTACGCGAGGGCAGGGGTGAGATCCTGGAGTCGTGGGTAAGTAGCTGGTGCAAAGTATCATCATCAGTGATGAATACGCCGGTTGGCGCTCCATTCGAGCACTTCGCAGAACAAATATTAGAAAGTGCGGGAAGCGTCCCGCCGATGGGCCCTCAGCGCGAACTGCTGTCAATGCTACAGGATTGGAGGAAAAAATCGCGTGCGCACGTGAAAGCGACAACGATATTAGCGACGCATTTTCGGGCGATACTCGTCGATGCCTTGTCGTCGGTTTCCGCCTACCTGTCGAACGATTCGGCGGCGCCGCTCGATTCGTTGCAGGCGCTTTTCGACTTGTGGATTGAAAGTGCGGAGGAGGCCTATGCCAAGCGCGTCATGACTGATTCGTACTCCCGCGATTTTGGCGATTATGTGAATACCTCGGCGAAACTCCACCGTGTGCAAAGCGCGATTCAGGATCGTCATCTATCTCAAATTGGCCTGGCGTCCAGGTTAGACATCCAGGCGTTACAGCAGACCAATGAGGCCCTGAAGGCGAAAGTTCGCGAGTTGGAGGAGCGACAAACTCAGTTTCAACCGGTCGCGGCGAAGCAAGCGAATTCGGACGGCACCGCTCCCAGTCAGCAAAAGACTTCCAAAAAAGGAAAGCCGATACAGAACCTGAAAAGGCTTCCGAAGCGCAAGGTAAAACAGCGTAAACCTAAGCCCGCGCAAACTGCGTCCGGGTTCGTCATCGACGATTTTCTCGAATGAGCGAATGACATGGCGCGCTTGGACTTCACTGTTGACAGCATCCAGCGTGAATACGCCGAAGCCGTCGAGGCGATGTCCAAGGGCATCGCCACGCTGAGGTCGGTCGCTGACGCCAAAGTCGGCGCAACGCCGCGCCGAGCGGTGTATCAGATCGACAAGGCCGTTCTATATCGTTACAGCAGCGATCGCGCAAACGTCTCGAACCAGCCGCCAATACTCATAGTTTATGCGTTGGTTAATCGACCTGAGATGGTGGATCTGCAGCATGGCCGGTCGATGGTCGAGGGGCTTCTTGCGCGCGGGTTTGATGTCTATTTAATCAACTGGGGATCTCCGGATTTTGCCGATCAGGATATTGGTTTGGATACCTACATTGCCCGGTACCTGAACGCCTGTGTCGATTACCTTTTGTCAGCAACGAGAAGGAAACGGCTTAGTCTCCTGGGCATCTGTCAGGGTGGCACTTTCAGTACTATTTATACGTCGTTGTTTCCGCACAAAATTGACCGTCTCGTGACGACGGTGACGCCGATCGATTTTCATACGAGTGGTGACATGATCAGTCATCTTGTGAGACATGTTGATGCCAATCTGCTGGTCAATGCGATCGGCAATGTCGACGGTGACATTCTGAATGCATTATTTCTGTCCCTGAAGCCATTCCGTCTGCTTCATCAGAAATACGTAAAGTTTCTGAACAAGTGCGACGACGCAGACAAAGCGGCCATGTTCTTGCGTATGGAGCAGTGGATTTTCGACAGCCCGGCGCTGACTGCGCGCTCAGCCCGTGAATTCGCCGTCAACTTCTACCAGCAGAACCGGTTGCTCGAAGGTGGATTGCGGCTCGGTGGCCGCGAGGTCGACCTCGGCCGAATTGAGGTGCCCGTTCTCAACGTTTATGCGCGTGAAGATCACCTCGTACCACCAGCATCATCGAAAGCTCTTGCCGGTCTGGTGGCGACCAACGATTATCGGGAGCATGAGTTGCCGGGCGGGCACATTGGCATCTATGTAGGTTCGCGCAATTCGGGATCCGTAGCAGACGTAATCGCGGATTGGGTCGTAGAGCGGTCGGTAGGGTGACTTAAGGCGCCGCCAGGATGGCGCTCGTCGGAGGGCGGATCGTGTCTCTGGTTGATGCTGTCGTCGTGCGCTCGACCACTTAAATGGTGCGATAAGGAAAATCCGAATACCGTGCGCCTAGCAAACTCAACGACTGCTAGAACTGGTGCTTTGTTCAGACCGAATCACCGGAGTTCGAAATTTTTGTAAAAGACGCCCACTGCGCATCAACATCTACCCTTCTGGTCTGGTATCTTTGCGCTACAAAATTTTACCGAACGCGATGCTGTTGTGACCCGCGCAACTCACCGCTCACCAATAGAAATTGATGACACCCGCGCGATAAAAAATCGCTTGGGTGCGCCCTATTCGGAGCACAAGCTGAATGACAAAAAACCCAGAGTTGGCTGCATGGATCGAGCAGATCAGCAGGCTCACCCAGCCGAACCAGATTCGATGGTGTGACGGCTCAGATTCAGAGAACGACGAACTAACGCAGCTGATGCTGGATCAAGGGGATCTCATCCGACTGAACGATCGAACTCATCCAAATTGTTATTTACATCGCTCCGACCCGAACGACGTTGCACGCGTCGAGCACCTCACTTTTGTCTGTTCCAAAAGCAAGGAAGATGCGGGCCCAAACAACAATTGGATGGACCCGGACGAAGGTCATGCGCTGATTGACCCCCTGTTCGAAGGGGCAATGCGTGGGCGCACGATGTACGTGATCCCGTACCTGATGGGGCCTTATGGCTCACCGTTCGCCAGAGCCGGAGTGGAAATCACAGATAGCCCCTACGTTGTACTCAATATGCGCATCATGGCGCGTATCGGCAGTCGCGCTCTTGAGCACATTGAGGCCGGCAACAGTTTCGTTAAAGGCCTGCATTCCATTGGCGATCTCAGCCCTGACCGCCGTTACATCATGCACTTCCCCGAAGAACTCGCTATCAAGAGTATTGGTTCAGGTTACGGTGGCAACGCGCTGCTCGGAAAAAAGTGTCATGCCCTTAGAATTGCTAGTGCGCAGGCCCGCACAGAAGGCTGGCTCGCCGAACACATGCTGATTCTTGGACTGCAGTCGCCCGAAGGCGAGACGCATTACGTGGGCGCGGCGTTCCCGTCGGCCTGCGGCAAAACAAATCTTGCGATGCTCGTTCCGCCCAAGGCGTTCGACGGTTGGAAGGTTTGGACCGTGGGCGATGACATCGCGTGGATGCATCTTGGCGAGGATGGACAACTGTGGGCGATTAACCCCGAAGCGGGTTTTTTCGGCGTCGCACCCGGAACGAGCCTCAAGACGAATCCGAATTGCATGAACACCCTGGGTCGTAATGCGATCTATACCAATGTTGCTGTCACCGACGACATGCAGCCCTGGTGGGAAGGCATCGATGGGGACAAACCAGATTCGCTGACCGACTGGCAGGGGCGGTCGCATGACCCTGATAAAACTGGCCCTGCGGCTCATCCGAATGCCCGGTTTACGGTGGCTGCAAGACAATGCCCGAGCTTTTCATCTGAAGGGAACGCACCGCAAGGCGTGCCAATTTCGGCAATTATTTTCGGTGGACGGCGGTCAACCGTTGCGCCACTGGTGTTTGAAGCATTCGATTGGGATCACGGTGTCTTCGCCGGCGCGGCAATGGCCTCCGAAACGACTGCTGCCGCCACCGGTGCGGTCGGACAGGTCAGACGCGACCCAATGGCTATGAAACCGTTTTGCGGTTACAACTTCGGGGACTACTGGGCACATTGGTTGAGTTTCGGAACGAAGTCGACACGGTTGCCTCGGATTTTCCATGTCAACTGGTTTCGCAAAGACGGCGAAGGTCGTTTCATGTGGCCAGGGTTTGGTGACAACATTCGCGTTCTGGAATGGATCCTGAAGCGTTGCGCAAGCGATGACGACACTGGTGCCGTCAAAACCCCAATCGGTTATGTACCGGCTGCGGCTGCGTTCAACATCGACGGAATAGACATCGATCAGAACACCATGAAGGACTTGTTATCGATTGATCCATCGACGTGGCGTGACGAACTCAGTCAAATCGAGATGTACTTTGATTCGTTCGGCGGCCGCGTGCCGCAGGCACTGCGGGATCAGGCGGGCCAGATTAAAGCGGCGCTCGACGAGCAGGCGGCGGCGTAAGCTTGCTACTACCTGGGGAAACCAAGGGGTAGCTACGACTCTTCGTCGCTATCTTTGCGCTTAGCTCCCGGGGTCAGACCTGTAAACATCGCCTGTTGCATGGACTTCCATAGATCAAGGTTTCGTTGCGTCATTTCAGTCAGCACCGAAGCCATCGGATTCGCTTGCATCGCTTCAGTCATCTGTGACTGAAAACGCTGCTGTTGCTGCTGAAATAATTTAAGACTCTGTCCCAGAAAATCTCCCGCGATGCCCTGAACAGAATCGCCGTAGAAACCGATAATTTGCTCCAACGAGTCCGTCGTAAAGAGCGGTTCTCCTTCTTCTTCCTGTTCAATAATGATTTGCAGGAGGATATTTCTGGTGATGTCATCGCCGCTTTTCTTATCGATTACGCAAAACGATACTCCATCAAGCACAAGTTTCCGGACGTCACTTAACGTTACGTATTTACTTTGAGCCGTGTCGTATAGACGGCGGTTCGGATACTTTTTTATGACGCGTTTTGTCTCATCACTCATAGGCTTGTCGTCCTGCAACCTCTAACGAAGTTGGTTTCTTCGCGCGAATAAAAGCTTGCTATAAGCTCGGCGTTGCAACGGCCAACGCTGAAAATCACCGCCACTAAACAAACCGACGGAACCGCGGCTCCGGCGATAAGGGGACCTTTAATCTAAGTTGCACTGCACCATTATGCAAGTTGCCCGGTTGCGGCACCGTTCTGCCGCGGCTCGTAGAACGAGGGCCTGCCAGCTATGGCACTAAAAGTGGATCGCGCGTTTGTCCGTGGCCAGGGCTGCTTCATGCATTGATTCGGCCAAGGTCGGATGGCCGTGTACGGTGCGCGCTATGTCTTCGGCGCTCGCACCAAACTCCATCGCGAGAACAGCCTCAGAAATTAGTTCAGAAGCGTTGGCGCCCACGATGTGTACGCCGAGCACTGCGTCTGTATTCGCGTCGGCGACAATTTTGACGAAACCATCGACGTCTCCCATGGCACGTGCTCGCCCGCTGGCCATAAATGGGAAGCTGCCGCTCCGAATTTCCCGACCACTGGATTGCAGCGCTTGCTCGGTTTCTCCCGCCCAGGCGATTTCTGGCCAGGTGTAGATAACCCATGGAATGACGCCGAAATCGATATGTGGTTTCTGACCGGCGAGGCGTTCCGCTACGGCCATGCCTTCCTCGCTCGCTTTATGCGCGAGCATTGGCCCGCGTACGCAATCGCCAATTGCGTAAACATTCGGAATGCTTGTGCGGCATTCGTCGTCTACCTGGATAAATCCCCGTTCGTCAGTCCTAATCTGTACCGCTTCAAGATTCAGACCGTCAGTATTCGGTTTCCTGCCGACTGCAACGATCAGTTTGTCAAATATCTCTTCCGCAGCTTCTCCACTGTTTTCGAAACTGACCTTGACCTTATTCTTCTTAACCTCAGCTTCCTTAACCGTCGCACCCAGGCGGATGTCCAAACCCTGTTTTGACAATACCTTCAGTGCTTCTTTTGAAACCGCCTTGTCCGCCAGGGGCAAGAAATCAGGTAGCGCTTCGAGGATGACGACCTCAGATCCAAGGCGTCGCCAGACACTGCCAAGCTCAAGTCCGATTACGCCTGCTCCGATGACGCCGAGGCGGGCGGGGATTGTGTCGAGCGCCAGTGCACCGGTAGAGTCGACGATAAATTTCTGGTCAACCGGTGCAGGCGGGATCGCCGCCGGGACCGATCCCGTGGCAATAATGACGTGCCCGGCCGCAACCGACGAAGTCGAACCGTCCGCAGCGGTGACCAGAATCTCGTTCGCCGCCGTCAATGCACCGCTGCCCTGAAGCCACGTGACCTTGTTTTTCTTAAGCAGGCTGGCCACACCTTGTGTCAGTGTTAAAACTATTTTGGTCTTTCTTTTCTGCATCAAGCCGACATCAATTTCTGGAGATGCTGAGATTCCGTGTTCCGCGGCGTGTCGACTCATAAATTCGAAATGATGTGATGAATCAAGCAGTGCTTTTGACGGGATGCAGCCAACATTGAGACAGGTACCGCCGAGCGCGGGTTTGCTCTTGTCGTCGAGCCAGCGTTCCACGCATGCTGTTTTGAATCCGAGTTGTGCCGCACGAATTGCTGCAACGTATCCGCCCGGACCGCCACCGATGACCACGACGTCATACTTATCCATCTTTAATCTCCGGCCTTAGATCGCTAATAAGATACGTGCCGGGTCTTCAAGCGTCCGGCGGATATTATCAAGGAACTGAACAGCTTCCCGGCCATCTATGATCCGATGATCGTATGACAGCGCGAGATACATCATCGGGCGAATAGCGACTTCGCCGTTCTCCGCAATCGGACGCTCCTGAATTTTGTGCATGCCCAGGATGGCGCTTTGCGGTGGGTTGATGATGGGTGTCGAAACGAGTGATCCATAGACACCTCCGTTACTGATCGTAAACGTGCCTCCGGTCAGCTCTTCGATCGTGAGCTTGCCGTCCCGGGCGCGTTCGCCGAAATCCCGAATTCTCCGTTCGACGTCAGAGAACTACATGCGTTCGACTTCGCGCAATATCGGCACGACGAGGCCACGCTCTGATCCGACGGCGACGCCAACGTCGAAATAACCGTGGTAAATGACGTCGTCGCCATCCACCGACGCATTCACAACCGGAAATTTTTTGAGCGCTTCAACTGCAGCTTTCACGAAAAAGGACATGAATCCGAGTTTCACGCCATAGCGATCTTCAAATTCGCTTTTGTAGCGGGCGCGCAGGTCCATGATTGGCTGCATGTTCACTTCGTTGAAGGTTGTCAACAACGCGTTTTCCTGCTGCGCGCTTAGCAACCTTTCGGCTGCTCGCCGACGCAGTCGGGTCATCGGCACCCGCTCTTCAATTCGTTCGCCGGTTTCTACCGGGGCGCGCTCCTGTACGGTCGATACGGCGGGAGCTGCGCTCTTCTCGG
>CAXGUU010000085.1:0-11497 GCA_964012875.1 uncultured bacterium | reverse complement strand
CGGCGGCTGTTTGGTGTGCCTTCGGCGCCGCCTCGGCCGACATCCTGCACGTTGACGAACAGGTCAATATCATGTCCTCACCGTTTGATTTGGGCCGCGTGAACGACATTCTGAGCGGCCTGCATGAACGGGGCCGACAACATTTACTCGACGACGGCGTCGATGCATCGCTACACCAGTTCCAGTTTTCTATCGATATGCGCCACGGCGGACAAATCAACGAAGTTGAGGTGGCACTTAATTCCGCGGCACTGGACCAGGCCGAACTTGAGGCACTCCGCGAGCGTTTCGTCCAGCGCTACGAGACACTCTTTGGACACGGCGCGGCGTTGCGTGGGGCACGACTGGAAATGGTCACGTTTCGTTGTCGTGCGCGCGCGCAATCTCAAAAACCACAGCTCGTGCGGCGCGACCAGTTGAGTGAAGCGGTATCGCCGGACGCCAAAACTTCGGAGCGCGAAATCTACTGGGCCGAGCACAAGAAGCTTGAGTGCACCAGCATCTATAACGGTTACAAGCTCGAGCCCGGCAATACCCTGGCGGGGCCTTGTGTCGTTGAGACCACGACGACATCCATGGTGGTGCACCCGGGGCAGTCGATTACGGTCGATGAACTGGGTAACTTTGTCATCGATTCCGGCGCAAGTCCGGCACAAGGAGTCTAGCCATGCCCCGTATCAGTGAACTGACCGAGACCGATTTCAACGGCATCGAGAATCCGTACGTGCCGCCACCGCAACTGCGTATTGCCGACAAGCTCAAGCTGCACGCCAACTGGGACAACGAGGTCGACCCGGTAACCTACGAAGTGCTCCGCCACAACCTGTGGCAGATCAACGAAGAGCACGGTGCCACCATTCAGCGGCTGTCAGGTTCTCCGGTCGCGATGTATGCCCTGGATCTGAATCCATCGATCCTGACCGAGGATGCCGAGTTCGTCTATTTCGGGCCTTACATGCAGTACATGTCGGGCGTGACGGACACGCAGGTCAAGTGGACGCTGGAGCATCGCTCTGACAATCCCGGTATCAACGAAGGCGACATGTTCATCGCCAACGATCCCTGGGTCGGCGCCGCACATCAACAGGACGTCATGTTGCTGTGCCCGGTCTTCTGGGAAGGTGAACTGTTCTGCTGGGTCACCAATTGCCTGCACCAGTACGACATCGGCGGGATTACACCGGGAAGCTTCTGCCCGTCGGCCGAGTCAGTCTACGACGAAGGCATCATGCTGCCGCCGTTGAAGATCATTGAAAACTACGAGATTCGTAAAGACATCGAAGCCGTCTATTTACGCGCCTCGCGCAAACCGCAATTGGTCGCACTCGATTTTCGCGCCCAGGTCGCCGGTAACACCACGGCGCGCGATCGCGTGGTCGAACTCATCAAGCGCTACGGGCCGCGTACAGTCAAAGGGGTGATGAAGCGCATCATTGCGAACTCGGAAGAGTCGTACCTCGAAAAGATGTCGCGTCTGCCGGATGGCGCCTGGTTCGACCGCACTTACATCGAGGCCTGCCGGCCCGGCGATCGGCGCACCCATCGCGTGGTTTTAGGACTGCGGAAAGAAGGCACCAAGCTGATTTTTACCAACGATGGTTCTGCCGCGCAGGAAGGCGCTATGAATGCGACCTATTCAGGCTGGCGCGGCTCCATCATGGTCGCCATTAATGAACTGCTGTGCTGGGATCAGTATTTCGCGGTCGGCGGCGCCCTGCGCCACATCGAGTTTGATCCGACGCCGGGGACCCTGAACTGCGCGGATTTTCCGGCTTCGGTATCCACGGCGCCGATTCAGTCGATGGAAATTTCGCTGTATCCGGCCTACAACGTGATCTCCAAGATGATTTTTCCGGACGAAGAAACCCGGCGAGACATCATGTGTATTGGTGGCACCAGTCAATGGCCGGCGACCATTTTTCGCGGCCTTGACCAGTGGGGCGAGCGATACGGTTATCTGCTGGTTGATCCGATCGGCGGGGCCATCGGGGCTTTCTCAATGGCGGACGGCATCAACACCGGCGGCCAGGCACGCACGCCGATCTGCAAATTACCGAACATCGAACACACCGAGCAAAGTTTCCCTCTGCTTTTCCTCTACCGCAAGGAGCTGCCGGATTCCGGAGGCGCAGGCAAGTACCGTGGCGGCCTGTCGGCTGAATCCTGCTTCATTCCACACAATACTGAAGTGGTCACACAAGACACTCTGTCGTCAGGTAATGCCTTGCCGACGTCCCCTGGCATGATGGGGGGGTTCCCGTCGACTACGAATGCATACACGTTTGTGAAAAACAGCGACATCTTTGACCGTATTGCTGCGCGCGACATGCCGGTTGACGCGAGCGAAGTCGAGGGCGACGAGGTCATCTTGCAGTTACGGCAGGAAAATTTTGACCAGCAGCCGAGCGACGTGTACGCCGTGCGCTGGACCGGTGGTGGTGGGTTCGGCGATCCCTTCGATCGCGCCCCCGAGGACATCGAGCAGGACCTGGAAGACCTGGCGATTACCGCTGAGGCTGCACAGCAGCTCTACGGCGCGATACTCGACGCCGACGGTCGTGTGGACGTTGACGCGACCGCGGACGCGCGTGCACGTATACGGGCTTCGAGGGTGAACGGCAGTAAGCCTGCTTCGCGGACCGGTAAGAAGCTGTACCGGATTTCAACCACGCTCGATGTTCGCGAAGACAGCAGTGGTCGCTATTGGTCCTGCCACAAATGTGAAGCCCAATTGGGCGCGCTTGATGACAATTACAAACACCAGTGCGTGCGCGAGTCGAATCCGTTCAAACTCGCCAATCCGCTGATCGGTGATCCCGAACTGTACATCGACGATGAGGTCGAGTTCAGGCAGTTTTACTGTCGCGGTTGCGGCACGCTCATCGACAACGAGGTTGCGGTGACCCGTGACGAAGTCCTTGCTGATATCCGCCCGGCCTAACAAGCGGATTCTGTGAGTTGATCACATCAAGTTCACGCACGCTTAATGTCGAGTCAATTAGGGGCCGGCACGCTGTTTATCGTGGCTACGATATTGTCCCATGTACTGGGTCAGGTCTTGCGGGCTTAGACTTTACAACGTATCGGGGCGCCGGAAGACGCGGGCCATCGTTGGCGCTCCACCAGCGTTCTGTTGAGCGTTGCGGTCTTTGGGGTCGTCGTTCATACCGTTGAAGCCTGGGCCTGGGCAGCCCTGTTGCTGTTATTTGGCGAGTTCACGATATTGCCTGAGCCTTTGTATTTTTCTGTTGTGACGTCCACCAGCCTCGGCTACGGCGACCTCACCTTATCCGACCAATGGAAAATTCTCGGAAACTTCGAGGCCATGGGCGGTCTGGTCCTTTTCGGCGCAAGCACAGCGTTTCTGATTCGGGTGATGGAACGCTTGCTGCTTGATCAACAATAAGAAAACCGGGTGGCTGCCGACAGCCGTGGCGTGCTTGACAGTGTGTTCCGCAAGCGGGAGCCTGAGTCTCAACTGGAAGATCTTGTGAGTGAGCAATGGTGCCTTCTGAGGCTATCGTCGAAACCTGCGACCTGTGTATCGTCGGCGCTGGTATATCCGGTATGAACGCCTTGTTCGTCGCAAGCCAGTATTTGCCGCGCGACGCCAAGGTGGTACTGGTCGAGCGTAAATCGCGCGTAGGTGGCATGTGGAACGAGGTCTACGATTACGTACGTTTGCATCAACCACACCAGATGTTTACTGCTGGCGACATCGATTGGACACTGGAGCGAGATCGCTCTTATCTGGCTTCCAAGCCCGAGGTTCTGGGCCAGTTCGACCATTGCCTTGAAGTGTTAAGGGAACGCGTTAATTTAGTCGAACACTACGGCTGCGAGCTTACTCAATCGACTGAAGTAGCGACGGCGAGCGGTCACGAAGCGCGACTGTTCTGTAAAACCCTTGATGGAGAAGGCGGGTGCATCGAAATTCACGCCAAGCGCGCTATCAAAGCCTTCGGGTTTCGTGTACCGGTCAACAAGCGTATCGAGTTCAGTAGCCAGGCGGTGCATTCCCTGTCGCCCGATCTGGATGACCTAGATGGCGGCGAAATCAGCAATGATCAGGTGCCGATTTATATCGTCGGTGGTGGAAAAACGGGCATGGATACCGCCCACAAGATGATCAAGCGGTTTCCCGGGCGCGAAGTTCATTTGCTGATTGGCAATGGCACGATCTTCAGTAGCCGCGACAAGTTTTTTCCGCCTGGACTCAAGCGCTGGTATGGGGGTACGACGACACTCGCTAGCTTTCTTGACTACGCCTTGCGCTACGACGGTACTAACGAGGACGAAGTTTTCAACTACATGAAGTCGTCCATGGCTTTAGCCCTCGATGATGATTGCGATCAATTCATGTTTGGTATCTTGTCCAGGGCTGAGCATGCGCTCATCGCCAATGGCAGCAGCAGCGTCCTGCATGAATACCTTGAGGATATCGTTTATGGCGAAAATGGACCCGAAGCACGCCTGCGCAGCGGGAGACGTCTTGAGTTGCCCGAGGGCGCCTGGGTGATCAATTGCTCTGGTTATATTCTGCGTGAACCAATCCCCTACGAGCCGTACCTGTCCGAACATGGCACGACCGTTTCTGTACAGCCGACGTCAGCGATTCATTTCCTGACAACCTTCGGGTCTTACTTTCTGGTTCATCTCTTTTACCTCGATCTGCTGGACAAGCTGCCACTGTACGAGATGGACTTTCAGGACCTGATACATAAGAGCAAGAAATCGATGGCGCTGACTTCAATGACGTTGACCCTTTACAACATGGGTTTGATCGTCGATGCGGTTCCGCGAAAAGTAATGCTTCAGTGTGGACTGGATTTCGATCGTTGGTATCCTATGTATCGACGCTTGATTGCGGTTTCAAAGCTCCGGCGTGACAGGCTGACCAAGCGCGCACATTTCAGGGCGACCCTGGACCGTATCCGCGAGCGCTACGACATCAGGCTCGGACAACTGCCGCATCTTAAAGCGACGGTCTGAAGGATCGGACTGCAGTGAGGGGTATCGCGCGGTGACGATTGGAACGATCGCGAACGCGTCATGTTTTCTGACTTCAGCGACATTGGACGTCATGTAAGTGCAGTCCCGGAATTCGCGTATGGGCAGGTTGCGCGCATTCTGCACTGGTCGTAGGTGGCGCTGCTACTCGGGGCGGCCGTTCTCGGGACGCGACTTGCTGATGTATTGCACGACTATGAAACCTTGCAGGTATTATCTCAACACGTATCGTTGGGCTTGCTGTTGTTTGGCGCCATGGTTGCCAGATTTGCGTGGCGCCTGCACAATCCCAACCCGGTGTTGAATTACGCGTTGCACGAAATTCACAAACGCGGCGCTATTTCGGCGCATTGGTTTACCTACTCGGTGGTCATATTTCAGTGCTGTCTGGGGTTTGCGCAATTGCTGGCCGATGGCGAACACGTGGTGCTGTTCGAAGTCGCGGGCGTACGCTTCCCCGCATTTGGTGCCCTCGGGCTGCGCGACCGACTGAACGACGCTCATAAAATCATTGCGAACGCGATTTATGTGGTCATTGCCTTGCACATTGTCGGGGCAACCTACCATTAGTTATTTGGTGTTACGGACGTAGCGGATGATGACGCCTAGAACCGGCCTATAATCACGTTTAAGCGCAGAGCCTTTTACCTAGTCGAAGGTTTCTGAACGACCATCCCCCAATCTGCCAAGGAGCTCCGCAATGGCCAATCAGCCCGACAATATGCCGCCCGATTTCGAGTCCGCTCTCGGTTACATCATGACCGTAACGAACCCGACTGTTGATGACCTGAAGCTGATGGCCTACATCGAAGCGGGCGGCGAAGCGTTCTACCTGGGCCTCGCGAACGCTGCCAGCAATCCGAAGATTGCAGAGCTTCTGATCAAGAACGGTCGTGAAGAGCGTGCCCACGCGCATCGCTGCAAACGCGTGATCGAAAAATTGTCGGGCGAATCATTCACGGTCCCAGTACCGGAGGACAATCCGTACTACGTTATTCCTGAAGGCCTGGTGGTGGACGCTGAAATGCTGAACGGATTGGTCGAAGGCGAAAAGGGTGGTGACACGCTGTACCAGGGCTGGGCTGATGGGATGGACGACGCCGAATGCGCAGACCTGTTGAGTCAGAACGGCAAGGAAGAACTGACCCATGGTGAGCGTTGTAAACAAGTGCTGTCCATGTTGTAAGTCGGCTCCTGCGTCGGTCTGATCGCGACAAGCAGTCTATTTCTATATACCTGAGTCATTCTTCGCAGGGCAGCTCGCGCTCAGAAACGTCGTGTTGAAAATTGCGTGGCATTGACTCTGTTTAGCGCGCGGCGAATATCGCTTCCGCGGCCTCCGGGGTAAGGGCCTGACCGGAATCGCGACTGATGAGGACGTCGCGCCTTAGACGACACTGAAAACTTTCCAAGCGGCGCAGCACTGTTGGGCAATTCGGTCCAGGTCAAGGTGCCGCTGCAACGGCATCCTTGTCGGAGATGGTCAGGACATACCGAAGGTTGTCCCAGCTCATTGTGAGCACATTCGCATCGTTACGGTTCAGATCTATGTGATATGGATACTGAAAAGCGTATCATTGGCCCTGACCCACGCGACCTTACTCGACAAGGAACACAACATGCGGAAATACACTTCTTCACTGCTAGGCCTGTGGTTCGCGGCACTGACGTTTCCGGTGCTCGGCGCCGATGAAGATCCCAACCTTTTGTTGATCAAGGCGCGCCAAGGTGAGATGTACATGCGAGCCATGTACGCCACGCCACTGTTCATGATGGCGAAGGGTAAAATTCCCTACGATGCTGAGCAGGCGCAAAAGCTAGCCAACAGCCTCAAGGTTCTGATGGACATTGACATGGGGATGGCCTGGGCGGCCGATACCGGTAAGGACAAATACCCGAAAGACACGCATTCTTTGCCAGAGATCTGGTCCACCTACCCGGCGGTCGCCGACAAGGGCAAGGAGTACGCTGCAGCGGTCAATGCGTTTGCTGAAGTTGCCGGTGGTGGCCTTGAGCAACTGCGCTCCAAAATCGGTGATCTCGGCGACGGCTGCAAAGGCTGCCACGACGACTTTCGCGAGAAAGAGTAAACCTCTTTGGGCGAATTTCGCCGCCAGAAAATCTGGGACCCGGTGACGCGCCTGTGGCATTGGGCCCTGGTCATCGCCGTCTGTACCGGGTGGTACTTGGGCAAGTGGATGTCATTCGGCACCATCGAATGGCATTTCTACTGCGGTTATGTTGTCCTTGGTTTAGTCGCCTTCCGGTTGATCTGGGGGGGCGTTGGTCCGGCCCCGGTCAAACTGCGGGCCTTGGTACCCACACCTTCGCAGCTGATCAACCACATACGCCAAGTCGGTCATCGTGAACCGAGCGGGACACCCGGGCACAACCCATTAGGGTCGCTATCGGTCATAGGCATACTAATGCTGTTACTGGCACAGGGTGGAACCGGCCTGTTTATCAGTTCAGACGATTACTTTGAGACCGCGCCCCTGGCCCATATGGTCTCCGATGACATCCGTGACGCCCTAGTCTGGTGGCATAAAACCTTATCTAAATTCGTGCTTGCGATGGTGACGCTACACATCTCGGCGATTCTCTTTTATCTCTTCTGGAAAAAAGAGAACTTGGTATCAGCGATGATCTCTGGCTGGAAAATGGTCAAGGTCGAGGGTGACGATGCCTAAGCCGGATATTACCGAACCCGTAACTAGCTTCACGCTTCGAGCAACTTGGCCGCGAGATCGAGTGCTGAATACCTACAGCGCGTGGCTAACGCCAGGGGCGTAGGGAAGCGGTTCGAGTATCGGGCCACTCAAGGATTACATCGCAGTTTAAAGTATGCGGAGCGGCAGAAGCGACGGCCGGTTTCGGCTGCACCATGCCTCTCCTGATCTTTCGTAGAGCCAACATTGGATAAAGCTCAATCGAACGGCATTAGGCCCGGATGACAAATTGTCGTTTAAGAGCGTGACCGTGTTCCGATACAGTCGGATAAAAGCAATCCGGTTGCCTATCCACAAGGAAATGCTTGCGCGAATGCGTTGAGAACGTTGCCGCTGGCGGTCTTGTCGAGGTCGTCGGGGTTGGCGTCCATATATGTCGTAATGACGCTCTTCAATTTATCCAGCGTGACTCTCGGCGGTTTGCAAAACTGTGGCTCGCTAATGACTCCAGACTCGACCCAACTACTGTGAAGATCAAAAACGGCAGTGATGAAACCGTAGCAGGCACCGCGCATGAAGAATCCCGAGTTATCGCCACATTCTTCGCGCAATTCCTGGCCAGCTTTAAATGCGTCCGCTGCATTGACGTTCATTGTGAAAAGTGCCAAACCTAGAATTAACCATCGCATCGATATTTCCTCAACAAGACTACGTCGCGCCCCTATTTTGGGGTTTGGGCCGGCAAATTATAAGCCGTTCCGAAGCAGCTCCGTTTGCTTTAAAAACTGCGCAGCACCGTAAGTTGGACGTGATCATCGCGCCGAAACGAGTACAACGGGTTTTCCGGCTGAATGCCGAGCAGCAGGCGTAATTCAAGCTCGACTTTCCAGTATTCGCCGACGCGGCGGCTAGCCTCGACATTCAGAAAATGTCCTCCGCCGTTCAAATCAGACATGACACCGCCGAGTATCTGACTGTCGGCCGCATCGTTAAAGGCAAGGCGCGATCCGACGAAGATGTCGTCATTGAATGGCATGGGTGATTTCTTGCCACGCTCGTCCCAGTGAACTTCGCCAAGGACACCGAGGTCAAGCACTGTGTCAAATATGCCGACGAACGTATATTCAAACCCGCCTACAGCAGCAACGAACGTATCGCCTTGCCCTTGTCGGCGCAGCGCCTCGAATTTGATCAGCCAGTTGCCGAGGGTTGCCTGTAAGTCCGCCCCTGTCTGATGGATGATGTTGTAGAACGGCAGCAGCACCGATTCACCGGAGTCCTTAAAGCCCACGTTAAAAAGGGGTTCACGGGTAGTTCCCCAGAAGTGGTACAGGCCGACGTCGAAGGCGCCGAAATAATGCGAATACCGCACGGCATAATCAACGTGAGTCGTTTCGGCTGACGATTCGTATTCGGCGTCGTCTGAAATTCGGAGTGGGCCCTGAAACCTGCCATCACGCCCGGGGAAAGTTCGTTCTCGAAAACCTGGAAGAACAAAAAAATCGATCGTGCCCCAGTCGCGAATAAGCGCCAGGTTGACCATCGGTTGGCCCAGCTTATCTTCGAAGTCGATGTTTTCGACGAAGTCCGTCTGATTGATGATATCGACGAGATGGTTGGATTCCGCGACACCCCAGAACACTTTGCGTACGCCCGTACGCAGCTCCCAATCACGGGCGGCGTAGATGTAGCTCAGTTCGCGCAAATCGCCGTGAGTACGCCGGGAGTCATGCTGATCCCAGCGGACGAAGGGTACAAAAAGCAGGCTTTGTTGATCGTCATCCCAGGTCAGGTAAATCTCCGGTTCAAACGACATGGAAATATTCTCACCGGGCTGGCGGTTGAAGATCGGATCCTGAAAAAACATTCGACCTTCAAACCCGATTTCGCCGCTTACATCCAGGGTAATCGCCTGGGCCAATCGATCGATGGCGCTGTCGCCGGCAGCAAGACCGGCGCGGAAGGATTCGGCCGTTCGCGCCAGAAAGTCGCTTTCGCGGAGTGAGTCAAGGAGCGACCCCCTGAGTTTTGGGGCCTGGGTAATGGTGCCCGGCTGTGCCGGTCTTGCTGCCGGTGACATCGACTTTGCTTCCGGGACATCATTCGCGGCTTTCGATACGGCAACTGCTTCCGGGGCAGCTGCTGCGGGTGTTTCGTCAACGACCATGAGCGGGTTCGACAAATCCAGCACGAGGCGATTTCCGAACACACCGCTGGGTGGCAGCGACATATGCCTCACATTGCTTTGCTGACTGAGATCCAGAACGACGCGTAAGCCGGTAGCGCCTCGATGCGCGTATCGAATGCGATTGACAAGTGCTAAGTGTTCGACGGCGGGGGCAAGCTTTGAACCGGCGGACGCTCGCGCCAGATCGACAACGATGCGGTCGGGCGCGCGCAGGGTGAAGACCTGGTAGTCGGTTTTACCGCTCAAATCCAGCACGATGCGGGTGTGGAATTCGTCTTGGCCTGTTCGAATTTGTTCGAGTTCAACAGCAGATAATTGAGCCGTTGTCATCAGGCAGGCCAACCCGTAGATAAGGCGTCTTGCCAGTTTCATTGTTTTGTAAGTTGAGTTGTTTCTCATCGAATGGGTCTGCCTTGGGCAGCGTAGGGCGCACGACAGTTCGGCGAATTGTTTTTACCATGGCATAATAACATAATTAAATTAATAAGTTGCAGGATATATTTAAATTAAAATATAGATATAAAGGCTGGTCGTCGCGAATTTCCATAGGAAAACAAGGTGTTACTCTGTTGCCCCGAATTCGACTGGCTTGGTTGGACTCAATTTCAGTCTGCCCGTTGGCGTGTCCACGAAATTGAGCAGGAAACGCTGGATAGTTCCCGGCCAACCCCACCAGATGAGATGGGGGGCGCGATTTTTAAGATTTCGCTTAGGGCGTGTCAGGTCGCCGGATTGCGCCACGTGCGGGCGCCAGCCGAGGGTGATCTCCTTGGGGGGAGTGATGTCTGTTACGTGGCGCTACGCGTCGCCACGCACCGCTCCCGGGGATGTCTAAAATCACCCTTTTTCCGTGCGGTTCAATATCCCGCTAAAGAGGCTGTAGCGCATTTGTGCATCGGCGTCGCTGCGAACGTGGCCGATATATGAATAGCAGGCAGTTTGTTTGAGTCCGTGAATTGAAAAGAAGTCGACGTGTTCCGCGATTTCCTCACACGCAAGCACGGCGTGGACGGGCGTATGGTGAATCACTTCGCCGATTTCGAGTATTTCGACAGTTTGTTCAGAAACACTTTCTTGACCGATTAATGTCCGGAAATATTCAAATAGATCTCGTTGAGGGTGATGGTCGAACTATGCCATTACGATGTGATAGTGCTTGCCTATGAAACGATCGTAGATTCGAGCGTAGTGGCGCGTTGTCAGGAATCGATTGGTTACCATGGAGCGCACCTCCAGGTGTTCGACTCCAATCTCGTCGTGCTTGATTGTTGCTAAGAATCGACGCAGTGACTCGTCATCAATACATGACACCCTGAAAAAGAAGTCGAACTCACCGAAGATCTTCGCCGCAATGCGCTTTGTGCCAAATAAAAACCCCGCAGAGCGAGGTTTTTATTTGGCGGAGAGAAGGATTGATGAAAAATTCACTTGCGCGTTTTTTCACCCCTGCGGGGGGTCCTCCCTACGGTCGGACGTCCAAATCGCTTAATCGCGATTCGTCGAACCAAAGGATCCTCATCTGACCGCTCGCTCTACCAATCAAAAATAAACCCGCTAAAGCGGGCGTATTTTTGATTGGCGGAGAGAGAGGGATTCGAACCCTCGATGGGCTTTTGACCCATACTCCCTT